>JAYZXF010000013.1 GCA_036141575.1 Pseudomonadota bacterium
ATACGGCGCCTCATGGCTGGTTGGACGCGATGTTTCAATACAACCACCTTGGTCAATTGAAATATCAACAATCACCGAACCTTCCCTCATCATCTTCACTTGTTCAGCGCTCACCACTGTTGGTGCTTTACGGCCTAGTACGTACACTGCACCCACAAGCAAATCACATGTTGGCAACAGCTCATTGATGGTTTCCGTATTTGAAAGACGTGTGTTAATAGCAGGATATTTTGCCTTCACTTCTTTCAAGCGCTCTTCATTCAAGTCAAGCAGGGTTACATTTGCACCCATACCTGCAGCAAGAATAGCAGCTTCCCTACCGGCAACACCTGCACCAATCACCATAACGTTACCAGCACTATGGGTAGAAATACCACCCAGAAGAACACCGCGACCACCCTTAGACGAATGCAGGAAAGATGTGCCGTTTTGTGTTGCCAAGCGCCCAGCAATAGCACTCATTGGTGCAAGAAGTGGTGTTTTACCATCTTCAACAACAGTTTCAAACGCAACGGCTGTCAGGCCAATATTTTTCAGGTCTTCTGTAAGCTTTGGTTCTGCTGCAAGGTGCAGGTAACAGAACAAAAGGTGATCTTTTGTCAGTCTGTCAACGTCCCCTTGCTGAGGTTCTTTTACCTTTACAACCAAATCAGCCATGGCATAAAGAGCATCTGCATCTGCGCAAATACGACAGCCAGCTGCTGCATAGTCATCATTACTGAAGCCTGCGCCTTCACCAGCACTGGACTCAATCCACACTGTATGGCCAGCATCAACGAGTGTCCCCGCATCAGCAGGTGTCAGCGCTACGCGCATTTCAGCAGGTTTGGTTTCTTTAGGAACTCCGATATGGGTCATATTCGTACCCCTTCATTTCAAAAGGTTTCAGATAAATAGGACGAGTCTTGTTCGGTTTTTATTGATTTTTTGGCGTAATGCCTCAATATATCCCTATACAAGCACGTATATTACCGTGCGATGATAATGAAATTTAAACAAAAGGACAAATGAAATGAATATGTCTCACGCTGCATCAACAGTACGCACAAATGACGCCGCTGTTGCTGCATATATGCGCATGATTTTCAACTACATGACTGGTGGAGTTGCCCTAAGTGGCCTTGTTGCCTTCCTTACAATTAACTCTCCAGGTCTGCTTCAAGTTGCTGTAAACCCAGCGACTCAGCTTATCTTTATGGTTCTTTGGATTGGTTCTGGCTTTGTAATGGCTGGCCTAATTAACCGCCTACAGCCTGCTGTTGCGCTAGGCTTGTTTGCATTCTTTAGTGCTTTGACAGGGTTTGCTCTCGCACCTATCGCTCTTGTTTACACAGGCGCAAGTGTTTTTCTAGCCTTCTTTACAGCTGCAGGCATGTTTGCTGGTGCAAGTGCTTACGGTTACGTAACAGGTAAATCACTTTCTGGTTGGGGTAACTTCCTAATGATGGGTGTCTGGGGCCTATTCTTCGCTGTGATTATCAACATTGTTGGTAGCCTTATGGGCTTCCAGATGAGCGGCCTAGACTTCATGATTAGTCTTCTTGCTGTTCCTTTATTTGCAGGTCTTACAGCTTACGAAACAAACATGCTACGTGATATGTACCATCAGCACGCTGGTGATGATGTATCAACGGCACGTCGCGCGATCTACGGTGCTTACACACTTTACGTTAACTTCGTAATTATGTTTATCCACCTACTTCAGCTGATTGGCGAGCGTCGATAGCATAAAGCTCTCAAAAAAGGCTACCCACCTGGGTAGCTTTTTTTATATGATGAACTTTATGAGCTTTTCAAAATTACATTTTTACCTCACTGTCCTTGCTATTACAGCAGTTTTTTTATTCCTTACGTTTCATGAATCTCCAGTAAAACAACCTGATGGAATCCTTATAAAAAAAGAACCTCTACAAGAACAAACATCTGAACTCCCTTTTAAGAAAGGAAAGTTTTTAATTACACCTCTACAATATTATAAACTCCGTGCGAGAGTTCTTGGTAAAAAACATTACAGGTTTTCAAAATGGGCAGACCTTTCCCCTGTAGACCTTGCTTTAGGCTGGGATGTTATGAGCTCTAATTTTTATTTAGATCAGTTAAAAATTAAGCAAGCGCGCCGTTGGTACTATGTAAAGTGGGGCAATTCTGCTGCTGTTTCAGAACAGAAAATTTTTAATAACAGCGCGAATGTTCACATTCTCCCAGCAAATGAGCATGTGGCAACTATGGTTAAAAAATTCAAAGAAGGCACACTTGTTGATTTACAAGGATATTTAGTTCGTGTTGATGACGAAGAAAAGAATCGTTGGTGGATATCCTCTCAGAGCCGAACAGACAGAGGTGATGGGTCTTGTGAAGTTTTTTATGTAACACAAGCAAGCTTTACCTACTCCGACAAATAAAACCCCCGCTACTGCGAGGGCTTTAAACTTTTTGAGAACTTACTTGTTCATGCTTTGGAAGAACTCTGCGTTGTTCTTCGTTGCACGCATCTTACCAAGTAGGAACTCCATAGATTCTACAGGGTTCATTGGCTGAAGAATACGACGCAGCAACCATGTACGCTGTAGATCGTCCTTACCAATCAGAAGCTCTTCTTTACGTGTACCAGACTTAGTAATATCTACCGCTGGGTATGTACGTTTTTCAACAAGCTTACGATCTAGCCAGATTTCACTGTTACCTGTTCCTTTGAATTCTTCAAAGATCACTTCATCCATACGAGAACCTGTTTCAATAAGAGCCGTTGCAATAATTGTAAGAGAGCCACCCTCTTCCACATTACGCGCCGCACCAAAGAAACGCTTTGGACGTTGTAGAGCATGTGCATCCACACCACCCGTTAAAACTTTACCAGAGCTTGGCACAACTGTGTTGTAAGCACGAGCAAGACGTGTCAAAGAGTCAAGAAGGATGACAACATCCTTACCTTGCTCAACAAGGCGTTTCGCTTTTTCAATCACCATTTCACTCACTTGGACGTGACGGCTTGCAGGCTCATCAAACGTAGAAGAAACAACTTCACCTTTTACGTTACGCTGCATGTCTGTTACTTCCTCAGGACGCTCATCAATCAGAAGAACAATCGTGTGAACGTCAGGTTGAGTCTTCTCAATTGCGTGAGCAATAGACTGAAGCATCATTGTTTTACCAGCTTTTGGTGGGGCAACAAGCATTGCACGTTGACCTTTACCAATTGGAGCGACAAGATCAATGATACGACCTGTCATGTTCTTTTTATCTGTTGGGTCGTCACCTTCAAGGTTGAACTTCTCGTTCGGGTAAAGTGGAGTAAGCTTCTCAAAGTTACGACGAGACTTAGAATTTTTAGGGTTTTCGTAGTTAATCGTCTCAAGTTTAAGCAGAGCAAAGTAACGCTCACCTGGGTTAGGTGGACGTACAGAACCTGTAATCGTATCACCAGTTCTTAGACCGTAACGACGAATCTGACTTGGAGAAACATAAATATCTTCTTGTACAGGGAAGTAGTTACTGTCTGGAGAACGCAAGAAACCAAAACCATCTTGTAGAACTTCAAGAACACCTTCTGCTTTTACATCACGCTCTTCTTCTGGAATTGCTTTGACAATTTCAAACATGATTTCTTGGCGTTTCATGGCTGCTGGGTCATCAATACCCATAGCTGAAGCCACTTCAATAAGCTCTTCTGTGCTTTTGTTTTTTAGTTCACTTAGGTGTTTCATTAGATTTTGTATCTGCTTTTGATTGATTAAATGGAAATTTGTTTACTTAATTTTGAAATTTGCAGCGTCTGGAGATGCACTGATACGTTCATTTAAAATGGATTGTGTGCAGCCGTCAAGCTTTTTGTGATCCTTAGAAAGGTTTTGTCACAGCAAGAATCACCACAATAATAAGGAAAAGTGTTGGTACTTCATTTAAAATTCTAAAGTATTTGCCAGACTTTTCCACCCGATCAGCCTGAACTTCACGGTTATATTTAATAAGAATCATATGGTAAATCGTTAAAAGAACCACGCATGTAAGCTTCACATGAATCCAACCCTGTTCAAACAGGTAAGGATTTTGGATAAGAAGGATCAAACCAAAGATCCAAGACACAATGGCTGCAGGTGTTGTGATGTAGTTTAAAAGCTTATAAGACATTGTTTGTAGAACTTGCTTAGTCTCTTCTGTCTTTGCACGTTCAACGTAATACACAAAGATACGTGGCAAATAGAACAAACCAGCAAACCAGCAAACAATGGCAATAATATGAAGAGCTTTAAACGTTAGGTACATCTTTATTTCCCTTGTACCGCTTCAACCATAGCCTGAACATTTTGGGTAGGTGTTTTAGGTGTAACACCATGGCCAAGGTTAAAGATGTATCGCTGTGTAGGGTCTACCTTAAGAAGTGTATCTTCTACATGAGCTTTTACTGTTTCAGGATCTGTCATCAGTACCATAGGATCCATGTTTCCTTGTAGGGTTACATGCTTTTGGAGATGAGCCACATGCTCAAGTGGTGTTGAATAATCCACACCAAGACCGTCAAACAGGTCACCAAATCGTTCTATCATCATTTCTAGGGTACGACTGTCCACACCACGAGGAAATAGAATAATCGGCGTCTCAGGGTGTTTATCTTTAAGTAGACGACACATTTCTTGAAGAGGGTTCATCACCGCGTCTTCGAACAACACAGCCGGTACTGAAGCTGCCCAGCTATCAAAAATTTGTAGAACCTGAGCGCCTGCTTCAACCTGTTTGCTGAGATAATCTGCTGAAATGCGTGCAAGATTCAGCATTTCTTCTGCCCAAAGAGAAGGATTTTGAAACGCCCAAGTTTTGAGGTTATCAATACTCTTAGAAGGTTTTGCATCTGTCATATATGCTGCCACCGTCCAAGGTGCACCACAAAAACCAATAAGCGTTTTATCATCTTCTAAATTTTCACGAATAGAAGAAACAGCCTTATACACAGGATCTAAATGTTGGTGATATGTATCCTTACTCACTTTAAAGTAATTTGAGAACTCTTGAAGTGTACTTGCACGTCCAAGAACAGGGCCTTCCCCAGCTTCAAATCTTAAGCTCATACCAAGAGCATGGGGAATAACAAGGATATCACTAAAGAGAATTGCTGCATCAAAAGCAAAACGTCTTAAAGGCTGAAGTGTGACTTCTGTTGCATACTTAGGTGTATAGCTTAAAGTTAAGAAGTCACCTGCTTCTGCTCTAAGTTCTCTATATTCAGGAAGGTAACGACCTGCTTGTCTCATCATCCAACAAGGAGGTGTTTCATGTGTAGATCCATGGAGTGTGTTTAATAGTTTCATAAGTTCACACTATACGAAACTTTCTTTTAATTCTAGTCCACATGTGCAGGTTTATTCATCGTTAGAATTTAACTTCTAAACAATCCACATCTACGGACTATAAAATAATATATATAAATATATAAAAAATAATTTTTATATTAAGACACAGGGATAATAAGGATAACTTTTATTTAGTTTTTAACATAAAGGACTTACATGCATCTTCCACCTTGGAAAACTTCTGTAAATCTATGTGGAGAATTGTGTGTAAAAATATGAGCCTTTTTGAGGGCGTAAGTTTTCACCGTTATCCACAGGCTTTTTCTTTTTGTGGATAAATCCGTAAAATGAGCCTTGAGAAAAGAAGACGAAGTGAGTACTCTTGGGGTGAATAGGTTATCTAATAAAGGGAAGAACAATGCAAGAAGGCCTTACTTTAATCGATTTTATTTTCCTCATTGTTGTTGGAATCTTTGTATTTTCGAGATTTTTCCAAACAAAACTTCCTAAGGATGACAAAAAGAAAGAGAAACCACCTCTCAAAACATTTATTGGCTCAACAGAGGATGATTTTGTTCAAGCCACTAAAGTTGTTCCTCTTAAATCTAAGAAGAAGGACGATAAACCTCTTACAGGTGTGGATAAACTTAAGTCTATGGATCCTTTCTTTAAAGAAGGTAAGTTCCTGAAGGGAGCTGATAATGCCTTTAAAATGTACTACGAATCTCTTAAAGATGATGATGAAGAATTTCTTGAAGACTTCCTTTCTCCACGTCTCATGGATGAAACCCGTGATTACCTCGATTCAAACCCGAAAGGTCTTAAGCTTGTTGATAAGATCAAAACATCAAGCATTGTGAATGCGGACGTAAAAGGTCGTACTGCTTTTGTTGATGTGATGTTTGATGTCTCATTTGATGATAAGTCATCTGAAAAAGTGATTTGGACACTAGCACGTCCTGTGGACAGTGATGATCCAAACTGGGACTTGGATAAAATCCAAAAACCTTCTTAGGGGTTAAACCTCATGAAAAAACTTTATGCCGCAGCTTTTTGTTCTGTTGCTCTTGTTGGATGTGAACAAACATCTATAAAAGAAGTGTCTTGGGATTCTTATAAAGAGCAAGATATCCAGTATGCCTATACAAATATTCTTGCATTCTGCGAAAAATCTAAAAAGGGCCCTACTTTTGTAGCGGGAGAATCTTTTGATTTTAAGCCTGCTTGTAAAAGCCTTAAAGAAGATTCATCACTGGAAACCTTTAAAGCAGTGTTTACCCCTGCTGAAATTCATAAGACAAAGAATCAATTTTTCCGTAAGCCATCTGCAAAGGTCACTGCTTATTATACCCCTGCCCTAAGTGGGTCTTATACAAAGACAGAAACATATAACGTTCCAGTACATTCAAAACCAAAAAATCTTGTTCAAATTCATACCAAGCTTTTTGATGAAGATGAAAGCAATGTTTGGATTGGTATGATTCAAGGAAATAAAGTGGTGCCTTATTATGAACGCGCTGAAATTGAACAAATGAACGGTGATGTTCTCTTCTATACAGATAGCCTTGTTGATAAGTTCTTCCTTCAAGTGCAAGGCTCAGGCTATGTGAATTTTGAAAATGGTGAAAAGAAGCTTGCCGCTTTTGCTGCTCATAATGGAAAACCTTATACAAGTATTGGTAAAGTTCTTGTTGATGACGGTGAGCTCACACTAGAAAACGCAGATATGTTTTCTATTAAATCTTGGATTCAAGGGAACCCTGAGCAAATGAAACCTCTCTTTAATACCAATCCTCGCTATATCTTCTTTGGTTGGGGTAGAGATGTGAAAGGGTCCTCTAAAAAAACATTAGAAGCATTTAGAAGCGCTGCCATTGATCCAAAAACGATGAGCTACGGCCTACCGTTTATCCTTAAAACAACACGTACTGTTGATAATACAGAACAAACATATAGGCTCCGTGCAGATGATACAGGTGGGGCAATCAAAGGTGTTGGCCGGGTGGATATCTATGCTGGTGATGGCAAAGAAGCTGAAAAAATGGCGGCTCATCAAAATAGTGATGGAGAAATGGTTGTCTTTTTACCAAGAGCGTTGTAGCGTGTGCTCATAAACAGAAGGAACACATATCCTCATGAAAACGCTAAAACTTGGTACACGTCGTAGTAAACTTGCTCTTGTTCAAGCAAACCTTGTGAAAAAACACATTGAAGATGCGTGCCATGATATTCAAGTTGAGATTGTTGAGTTTGTCACCACTGGTGACCGTTCACAGGCTTGGGGAAACAGAGCAAAGTTGAGTGGTAAAGGTGATTTTACCAAAGAAATTGAAGACGCTCTTCTTGATAAATCTATAGATCTTGCAGCACACTCTATGAAAGATGTTCCTGTTCACCTTCCAGAAGGGCTTGAAATTAAAGCTGTACTTCCGCGTCACGATCCAAGAGATGTTTATATTTCAAATAAATATGACTTTGAAAAACTTCCAGCAAAGGCTGCTGTTGGTACTGGCGCTATTCGCCGTGTTTCACAATTGAAAAACATGTTTCCAGATTTGAATATTCAACCGATTCGCGGAAATGTAGAAACACGTATCCAAAAAATGAAAGATGGTGAATTTGACGCCATTATCCTTGCAAAAGCTGGGCTAGACCTTCTTGGACTACAAAAAGAAATTCATACTGTTTTTGAACCTGACCTTATGTTGCCGGCTCTTGCGCAAGGTATTGTTGGTGTTGAATGTCGCAGCGATGATGATGTAGCACTTGAAGCGCTTTCTGCCATTAACCATGCAGAAACATGGGCCTGTGTAACAGCAGAACGCTCTCTCCTTGAAAAACTTGGTGGAGATTGTAAAACGCCTGTTGCTGGATACTGTCAGGCCACGGCTGGCGGAAACCTTCGTTTGATTGCAATGGTTTCTTCAATGGATGGCCAAACTGTGTTCCGTGCCCGTGAAAAAATGCCAGTAGAAGATCCATATACTCTTGGCCAACATGTTGCTGATGTTCTTATAGAGCAAGGTGCAGATAAAGTGATTGCAGAATGCAAAGCCGCATTATCATCGTAGGCTCGCGTGAGCGAACTCCAGCCTTTCAGCAGGCCTTTTCAGAACATTTTCAAAATGTGGAATCTTTTCCAATCTCAAAACATGAACTCAGTTCAATTTACTTATCTGAATTAGAGCTTAGGGATATTGATGGGCTTATTATTACAAGTGCATTGGCAGTAGAAAGTTTTCAAGAAAAAGACCTTTCAAAGTTCCCACCTTTCTATTGTGTTGGTGAAAAAAGTACAGAATCTGTAACTTTTTTGGGAGGAACAGTTGCTCTTACAGGCCAAGGTTCAGCAACAGATTTAGCAAAAGATATTGTAACGACCAAAGGCGCTGGCCACTTTGTTCATTTAGCAGGCTCTTCAGCAAAAATAGATTGGTATAGCCTTATTAAAAACAGCGGTGGTTCTGTTAAGACTCAAGTTTGTTATGAGGTATCTTATAAAGAAAAGCTTTCACCTGCTGAGATACAGTCATTCCGAAACCTTTCAAAGGATATCTTTGTCTTTCTGTCAGAAGCAGCTTTAACGACAACACAAAATCTTTTCATAAATGGAAATATTGATTTTAGCTCAGCAACGGCTGTGTGTTTAAGTGAAGACATTTCAAAACATTCAAAAGGTTGGAGTCAGGTGTTGTTTGCAAACACACCAACTAAAGAAGATCTTATCAGTAAAGTGAAGCAGGAAATCAGTACATCTGGCTCTCTTTAGCCTTTTATGTCATCATAGTTCTCAAGTTTATAAGCAAAAAGGACATACCAATATGGCCACAAAGAAAAAAGCAACAAAAGCGGTAGAAGCACCTAAAAAGGATGATAAACCGCAAAAGAAAAAAAACGGTAAAAAGTCGTCACAGACAAGATCGCCTTGGGCGTTAGCGTTTTTTGCTGTTTTAGGTATGTACCTACTCACTATTGTATGGCCAACACCATTTGAAAAAATCACAACCCTCCCTGTGGTTGAAGATATTCTTCCAGCGCCAACTCTTGCTGAAACAAAGCCTGCCCCTGTAAAAGAAGTGGTTATTGAAGATGCAGGCGTAAATATGAATGTAACTACCCAGGAAGCTGTAGAAACAGAAATTACTTTCATTGAAGAAGAGCCAATCATTGATGAATATATTGAAGTCATTAATCAGCTGAATCAAAAAATTAACGCATTGACAGAAATTACAGAAACACAGTCACAGGAAATTGAATCTCTCAATATGCAAACCGAAGAGCAGCGTGTTGCACTTATGGCTTTAAGTAATCCTGCTTCAGTAGTTGATGTCTTGAAAACAGAACCAGCTTTTGTTGGTACAGACTTTTCTCTCCTTGCTGGTAAAAGACTGTCAGCAAATAAAACTGTTGTTAAACTCTTAGATGCGATTCATAAAGGCCCCCTTTCAAGAGAAGAGCGCGCTCAGGAAGTTAGTGGCAATATCCTTGCTGAAAGCGATTCTACATGGAAGAAATCTCTTTCTAAATGGGTGACAGTGAAGAAGCAAACTGTAGAAGATTATGCCATGTCATATGACGAACAATGGGAAGCACATAGTGATAAGCTGAAAGCGCATCTTATGGATGGTAACTATGAAGCGACGGTGGCTTGGATTCAAGAAAGTCCAATACTTTCAGTAGATCGTCGTTTTACTGAAGGTGGTAAAGAACTACTTACTTACATGAACCAGCAGAAACTTTTAGAGCGTGTGAGGGCTTTTTATGCTCGTTAGAGGAATTATTCTTTTCCTGTGTGCCGCAGCTTTAGGGCTTATCACACAAAACATCACAAGCAACCCTGGTGACGTTGTTATTGTTTGGCAAGGGTATGATATCCGCTTCTCTACAACAGTGCTTTGTGTCGCGCTTGTCTGTGGCCTTGGTGGATTTTTCTTTGCGGGGTATCTGTTTTCATGGGTTAAAATGTTTCCAAAGCTTTTACAAGCGCGCCGTGGCCGCAAATCAGAGGCTAAAGGCCTTAACTACTTATTTGAAGCCTTTGAATCTCTAAGCCTTGGTGATGCGAAAGAGGCCCAAAAAGCAGCGCATAAGTCTGCTGCTTTTCTTGCAGATACAAGACTCAGCCGCGTAGTCGAAGCCCAAGCACTCTCCCATCAAGGGAAAGCTGACAAAGCTGAAGCGCTTTATATTGAGCTTGCAGCAGAAAAGAAAAGCCAACTTGCAGGATTACGTGGTCTTCTGGCTCAAAGTATTAAAGAAAAAAACTGGCATGAAGCAGAACTCCTTCTAGAAAGTTGTCAGGAAGAATACCCAAAGAACGGTTGGGTTGCTAAGCAAGCGATGCTGATTTACCTCCACCAAGGTGCTTTTTATAAAGCACAAGATCACTTGAAACTGTACCTTGCTCATGCTGATGACTCAGAAGAAGAAAAGCAAACAGTACAAAGAGCCTTGGCGTTACTTAAAGGTGAAGACGCTCCAAAAATGGTTGAACTTGCAAACAAGAAACTTGGTCTCACACTGCCAACAGCGCTTTATCATCTCAACCGTCTTATTGATCAAAAGAAATGGCGCGCGGCCTTTAATTTTGCTGGAGAAATGTGGAAACACCTCCCTCACCCTATGATTTACAGTGTTTGGGTTGAGCTTATGAAGAAGCGTTACCGTAAGCCTGATGTCGTGAAGCAGACGCTTCTTCTTGTACAAGGTATTGCAGAAACACCTGAAGCCATCATGCTTATGGCTGCCGCTCACCTTAAATCTGGAAATGCCCTTAAGGCAAGACAGCTCCTTATTAACCTTTCAGAAGAGCATAACTACAGAGAAGTTTATGACCTGCTTATTGAAGCAGAGCGTGCTTTAAACCCCCATGCGAAAGAAGTTGCTCAGTGGACAGAAAAAGCATTGAACGCGCCTCGCCTTCCACAAACTTATATGGAATCTTCTCATGCGCTCTATGCATGGTTTGATGCCTTTGCTGCTCCTATTGATTTGGAAGAGTTTTCCATAAATGAAACTCTTAAAAAGCTTGGTGCAGAAGAAGTTCTAGAGCTTGATGAGCCAGTGACAGAAGTTGTGGTGGCATAGTTTCTTATGGCGAAAGATTGGCATGAATGGCTTGAAGAAGTAGATGACGTCAAGCCTCTTAAAGGTAAGAAGAAGGCAGAGCTTCCTGAGGAAGCAAAAGAAGAAACTCAAAAACCTGCTGTAGAAGAACCCGAAGATGAAATTGTTGTTTCTAAAGGGCCTTCGGCAGCGCAGCTTCTTATTGAGAAATTCAAAGGAAAATCCAAAAAACAACCAGAGGGTATGCACCATAAGGATACTTCTCGCGCGGATCATATGTCTGCAACGCGTGCCAGTGTGGATGAGAAAACGCGCCGCCGCCTTATGAAAGGGAACTTTGCCATTGATGCAAGGTTAGACCTTCATGGCATGACTGTGAATGAAGCAAAAAATCGTACAGAGGATATTCTTGCGCGCTGTGCAAAATCTGGCTCTCGTGTGCTTCTTCTTGTCCATGGTAAAGGCTCTGGCTACGGTGAAAAAGGTAATATGGGTGCCATTAAATCTCAGGTTACAGACTGGTTGATTGATTCTCCATATGTATTGGCCTTCCACTCCGCTAAACCTAAGCATGGTGGTGTTGGTGCTTTGTATGTACTCATTAAACGTTTGAGAGACTAAAAGAAATAAGTTTATTTGAGTAACTCTTTGCTTTTCTCGCTTTTTAAGTAGAGCGTCTACTCTACAAATCATCAAAAAGGCAAAGCCTTACAACAAAACAAAGCGCTCAGGCTTTTTAATTCTTATTCCTATCTTTTTATAAAAAAGAGTCGTTTTAAATTCATGAATCCGTTATTTTGGCTTTATGGAAAAATTGGAAAAGAATAACACCCCTCACCTCGTCATTATTGATGGATTTAGCTTTCTATTTCGCGCGTATCATGCGGTGCGTATGCTTAATAAAACAGATGGAACACCAACTAACGCTCTGTACGGTTTCTCGCAGATGATGATTAAGGTTCTGACTGACCTTAAACCTGACCTTTGCGCTGTGGCACTGGATAGCCCTGTGAAAAATTTCCGTTATGATATTTACCCAGACTACAAAGCAAACCGTAGTGAAATGGACGACGATATGAAGGCACAAATGCCTTTCTTCGAACCACTTATTGCTGGGTTTGGTGTCCCTGCCCTACGTGTAGACGGCTATGAGGCGGATGATATTATCGCGACTCTTGCGAAAGACTACGGTGACAGCCATAAAGTTACGATTGTTTCTTCTGATAAAGACCTGATGCAGTTGGTGACAAATAACGTATCTATGCTTGATACCATGAAGAACAAGTCTATGAGCTTTGAGGAGGTGATGGATAAATTTGGTGTAACGCCGGATAAGGTAATTGAAGTCCAAGCTCTCATCGGTGATAGTAGTGATAACGTACCAGGTGTGCCAAGTGTTGGCCCTAAAACAGCAGCGCAGCTGATTGGTGAGTATGGTTCACTTGAAACACTTTATGCGAACCTTGATGATATTAAAAAGCCGAAACTCCTAGAAAACCTCACAAACAATAAAGATAAAGCCTTTATGTCTCGTGAGCTTGTTTCTCTAAAGAGTGATGTGCCTCTCTCTGTGACTGGCGAAGATCTAGATTTTCACCCTGATTGCTCAGAAGCGGCAGACATTCTTACAGAACTTGAATTTTTCAGCCTGGCGAAAAAAGTAAAAGCTGAAGGTGAAAAACACAGGAACGGTGATACTTCTGCTGATGCTGTTGTTGAAGAAGAGTCTGAGAAAAAGTCTTATCAAACAGTAGATACCCTCCCAGCCCTAAAGGCGTGGATGGATAAAATTAAAGCCAAAGGTTTTGTGGCTTTTGATACTGAAACAACAAGCCTTCATGTGCAAGAAGCCCAGCTAGTAGGTTTTTCACTTTCTGTAGAAGCGGGTGAAGCATGTTATGTACCACTCAACCACAAGGTTGACCTCCTTAGTCAAACACCTCAGTTAACAGAATCTGAAGCTCTTCCATTTTTGAAAGAGATACTTGAAGACCCTGAAATTAAAGTGATTGGTCAAAACATTAAGTACGATATGCATATCATGCATAAGTACGATGTTCATGTGAATAATGTACAAGATACAATGCTTATGTCTTTCGCGCTGAACGCAGGTAACCATGCTCACAATATGGATGACCTATCCCAGCGTTACCTAGGTATTACGCCTATTCCATATAAGAGTGTTGCCGGTACTGGTCAAAAACAAGTGACGTTTGATCATGTGGATATTGTTTCTGCGACAGCTTATGCAGCAGAAGACGCAGACATTACGTTGCAGCTGTACCTTATTTTTGAGGAAATGCTGAACCAAGATCAAAATGCCGGTGTTAAAAAAATTTACGAAGAGCTAGAGCTTCCACTCCTTGAAGTACTTCGTTCTATGGAACGTAAAGGTGTAGAAGTAGACGCCAAAGTTCTACAAGAGATGACAACAGTGTTCTCAGCAAAGCTTGAAGAGCTTGAAAAGTCTATTTATGGCGAGACAGGTTCAGAGTTTAATCTAAACTCTCCAAAGCAGCTTTCAAAAGTTCTCTTTGAAGATATGGCGTTGACACTGAAAGGCAAAACACCGAAGTCAACAAATGTAACAGTCCTTGAGGCTCTTGCAGATGAAGGCCATGACATTGCCGCACAGGTTTTAAACTACCGTAAGCTTGCAAAACTGAAGAGCACGTACACAGAAGCCCTTCAGGAACAAATCGCAGCAGATGGGCGTGTACATACCAGTTATAACCCTGTGGGTGCTTCTACGGGCCGTCTATCGTCAACTGACCCTAACTTACAGAACATTCCTATCCGTACTGAGGAAGGCCGTAAAATTCGTACAGCCTTTGTGCCTCGCACAGGCTACAAAATGGTGAGTTTAGACTACTCTCAGATTGAACTTCGCCTTCTTGCAGATATGAGTGGCGCTGAAGGTCTACTTGAAGCCTTTAATGGCGGACAAGATATTCACGCATTCACAGCACATCAGATCTTTGGAACACCTCTTGATGAAGTCACATCAGAGCAGCGTAGTATTGCTAAGTCTATTAACTTTGGAATTGTTTACGGTATGGGTGCCCACAGTCTTGCGCGCCAGGTTGGTGTAAGCAACAAAGAGGCAGCTCAGTATATTCAAAACTACTTTGAGCGCTATTCAGGTATTAAAGACTACATTGAAGGCCAACAAGAGTTTGCCCGTGAAAATGGCTATGTAGAAACGCTAATGGGGCGCCGTTTGTGGTTGCCAAATATTAATGCTTCTAACGGTATGTTGAAATCTGGCGCAGAGCGCGTTGCAATTAACGCTCCTCTTCAAGGTGGTAATGCGGACCTCATTAAAAAAGCCATGATCCAAATCCATGCAAAATATCTTGGTAGTATAGATGTTCGCATGCTTCTTCAGGTGCATGATGAATTGATCTTTGAAATCAAAGAAGATGTTCTAGAAGTCGAAGTCGCAAATATTGAAAAAATTATGGAAAACATTATACCCCTCAAAGTGCCATTAAAAGTTGGTGTGGGTATAGGTAACAATTGGGATGAAGCCCATTAATTCCGCCCCTGTGGCACTGCAAACTGGTTTTTGCTGCGCTCCTCATGCTCATGTATGATGATATATACTCCGCTTGAGTTCTCGCAAAAACACAATTTTCGTGGACCACATGAACAAAATTAATAAATAGCTAATAATGTGAGTTAGAAATATGTACGAACAAGATATCCAAAATAACGAGACAATCTTTGGTAAAATCCTACGTGGTGAAATTCCATGTGACAAGGTTTATGAAGATGAGCATGTCCTTGCTTTCCGTGACATCTCACCTGCAGCTAAAGTACATGCGCTTGTTATTCCTAAAAAGCTTATCCCTTCAGTGAATGAAGCAACAGCAGAAGATCTTACTCTTCTTGGCCATTTACAAACAAAAATTCCTGAGATTGCAAAGCTTGCGGGCTGTGATGCGCATGGCTACCGTGTTGTTACAAATGTAGGCCCAAATGCAGGTCAAGAAGTCTTCCATGTGCATTATCACATCCTTGGTGGAGAGAAGCTTTCAGGGTTAAATCCAAAAGCATAAAAAGTCCCCTACTCTTTAAAAAGGCCTCTTTTTCAATAAAGAGGTCTTTTTTTACATGTCTAAAGCTTGATTTTTAACGGTCTATACATTAGATCAAAGAGATAGTTTTTTATGTATGCAAAAGGAAAAGAGATGAAATATACATATGATGTGATTGTTGTTGGTGGTGGGCACGCAGGTTCTGAGGCGGCTGCTGCGGCTGCGCGCATGGGCGCAGATACTCTTTTGCTTACAGGTAACCTTGATACAATTGGTCAAATGTCATGTAACCCAGCTATTGGTGGTCTTGCTAAAGGGCACCTTGTACGTGAGATTGATGCCTTGGACGGCATCATGGGACGCATGACAGATGTTTCAGGTCTTCAGTTCCGTATTCTTAATGCGAGTAAAGGTCCTGCTGTCCGTGGTCCACGTGCACAGTCAGATCGTAAACTGTACCGCGAAGCGGTACAAATGGAACTTCTGGGTACAGAGAACCTAACAATCAAGCAGGCAATGGTTGATGATATTGAGCTTGATGAAAACGGTGAAGTCTCTGCTGTTGTCACGTCTATTGGTCTTAAGTTCCATGCCCCGTCTATTATCCTTACAACAGGAACATTCCTAAAAGGTCTCATTCATATCGGTGACTCTAAGCAGTCAGCTGGTCGTGCAGGTGAGCCTGCTTCTATGAAGCTCAGTGAAACTCTAGGCCGCCTTAACTTTAAGCTTGGGCGTTTAAAAACAGGGACACCCCCTCGCCTAGATACACGCACCATTGATTATTCAAAGCTTGAAGTGCAGCACGGTGATGATGTTCCAGTACCGTTCTCGGACCTGACTGAGACAATTGAGCAGGAGCAGATTCCTTGCCATATCACATATACAAATGAGAAAACTCACGAAATTATTTGTGAAAACCTAAGTCGTTCACCACTTTATGCTGGTGTAATTGAAGGTGTTGGGCCACGTTATTGCCCATCTATTGAAGATAAGGTTGTGCGCTTTGCTGAGAAGAGCCGCCACCAAATTTTCCTAGAACCTGAAGGTTTTGATAGTGTAGAGGTTTACCCGAACGGGATCTCTACTTCTCTTCCAATTGATGCTCAGATTGAGATTGTGCGCTCTATTGAAGGGCTTGAGAATGCTGAAATTCTGCGTGCAGGCTATGCAATCGAGTATGATTACATTGATCCAACAGAGCTCACACATACATTAGAGACAAAGAAGATTAAAGGTCTCTTCCTGGCAGGTCAGATTAATGGCACAACTGGTTATGAAGAAGCCGCAGCTCAAGGTCTTATGGCAGGCCTTAATGCAGCCCTAAAAGTCAAAACAAATCAAAAGTTTAAGCTAGATCGAGCAGATGCGTACATAGGGGTACTTATTGATGACCTTGTTACACGTGGAACATCTGAGCCGTACCGTATGTTTACCTCGCGCGCAGAGTACCGTTTACTGCTGAGAGCGGACAATGCGGACCTTCGTTTGACACAGAAGGGTATGGACATTGGCTGTATCTCTGAGCGCCGCCAAAAGCACTTTGCAGCGCGCCTTGAGGCACTCTCTCAGGCAGAGACATACTTTAAGGAAACAAAGATCAAGCCTTCAAGTGAGCTAGGTGCTCATGTACAGGAGGTCTCAGGTCGTTATGAGCATAGCCAGAGCCTGTTTCAGCTTCTTAAGCGCCCTCAGATTACGCTAGAGAGCCTTAAAGCTTTTGATGGCTCTATTGATACCTTGGCGCCTAAGGCGCTTGAGCAGGTAGAGATTGAGGCTCATTATGATGGTTATTTGTCCCGTCAGAAGGCTGAGATTGATGCTATGCGCATGGATGAGGCTCTAGAGATTCCAGTTGATTTAGACTACAGCAAGGTCGGTGGCCTCTCTAATGAGGTGGTTGAAAAGCTTAAAACCTATCAGCCAGCCAGTATTGGTGCAGCGAGTCGTATTAGTGGTATGACCCCTTCTGCTCTGACAGCTTTATGGATTTATATAAGGAAGAATAACCCAAATGGTGAACAAAGCACTCAAGCAGGATAGAGATGTCTTCTTACAGGAGATTAAGTCTCTTCCTTTTACAATAAATGATGATCAATTAGCTCTTCTGGATACTTATGCGGAAGAGCTTTTCAAATGGTCAGGTAAAATAAATCTTATTGGACCTGATACAAGAACTAAGATTTATACAAGACATATCTTAGATGCTTTACAACTTGTTCCATATGTTTCACATGAAACACAAATACTCGATATAGGATCTGGTGCAGGTGTACCAGGTATTATTCTATCTATAATGGGATATAAAAATGTAACGACATGTGATGTTGTGAATAAAAAGATAATTTTTCAAAATTCTTTTGCTAAAAAGTATTTAAAGGGATGTGATTTTTCTGCAAGATGTATTTCTATTGAAGAAATAGATTTAGAAAATGAAAAAAGAATCCTTATAACATCAAGGGCTTTCGCGGCATTGTTGAAAATATTTGAAATGACAAATCATTTACATGACCGTGTTGATCAAATGGTTTTATTAAAAGGTGAAAACTTTAATGATGAAATATTAGAGTGTTCTAAAAAATATCAGATGACATATGAAACGTTTCCGAGTATAACTAAAGAGGGTGCGAAAATTATAAAAATAACGCAATTCGTAAAAACCCAATAAAGGAAAAACTCGAATGGCTCATGTGATAGCAATTGTTAACCAAAAAGGCGGTGTTGGAAAAACAACAACGGCGATGAATTTGTCAACAGCTCTTGCAGCGTGTGGAAAAAAAGTACTACTTGTAGATTTTGATCCTCAAGGTAACGCGACAACAGGCTTTAATTTGGATAAATCATCTAATAAACAAAATTCATACTCTTTAATTATGCAAAAAGCTGCAGTTGAAGATACAATCCTATCTACAAGTGTTCCAAATTTGAGCCTTATTCCTTCAACAATTCATTTATCAGGTGCTGAAGTTGAACTTGTACCGGTTATGGCGCGTGAGTACCGTCTGCGTGATGCTCTAAAATCAGTGCATGACCAATATGATTACATTTTTATTGATTGCCCACCTTCTCTTGGGCTCCTTACATTGAATGCTCTTTCAGCATCTACAGAAGTTATGGTTCCTCTTCAGTGTGAATTTTTCGCAATGGAAGGTGTTTCTCAACTTTTACAAACTGTGAAACTTGTAAAGCGTAACCTAAACCCGAATATTGAAGTTGGTGGCGTACTGCTAACAATGTTTGATGTTCGTAATAAGCTTTCAGGCATGGTTGAAAAAGAAGTTCGTGAACATCTGGGTAGTCTTGTGTATAAAACGCTTATTCCTCGTAATGTGCGTGTGTCAGAAGCACCTAGCCATGGTAAACCTGTTCTTCTTTATGATGTGAACTGTGCTGGTAGCCAGGCATACATTCGCCTAGCTGGTGAAATGATTCGTCGCCATAACCAGCTTTCAAGCACTAAAGTGGGAGTAGCTGCATAATGAATAAAGGTCTTGGTAAAGGTCTAGGTGCTCTACTAGATGATAGTGATTTTGCTGTAGGTAGTGGTTTTGAGAGTACTGGTGCACCACAAGTGTTGTCAGTAACACTTCTTGGCCCTTCAGATGCGCAGCCACGCCGTACATTTGATGAAGATGCATTAAAGGCTCTTTCTGAATCTATTAAGTCTCAGGGTGTACTTCAACCCTTACTTGTTCGTCCTACTGGGGATCGTTATGAAATTATTGCCGGTGAGCGTCGCTGGAGAGCTTCACAAATGGCTGGTCTTTCAGAGGTTCCTGTTATTGTAAAAGAGATGGATGATGGCCGCGCGCTTGAGATTGCTCTTGTTGAAAACGTCCAGCGTTCAGACTTGAACCCAATTGATGAAGCTGATGGTTATTTGCGTCTTATGAATGAGTTCAATTATACCCATGAACAGATCGCAAAAGTGACAGGTAAGAGTAGAAGTCATGTCACAAACCTTATGCGCCTTCTCTCTTTACCTAAAAAATTGAAAGAATGTGTGAGTGAAGGTTTACTTACAATGGGACATGCCCGCGCTCTTCTTGGGCTTGCACATGATGAATCATTACAGCTTCGTATCGCAAATCAGGTCATTAAAAAGACACTTTCAGTGCGTGAAACTGAAGATTTAGTACGAAAACACTCTGATGGAAAGAAGAAAAAAGAGCCTCGCCAGAGAAATGTAAGCCCAGCAACTTTAGAGCTAGAATCTCGCATGCAAACAGTGCTTGGTTCTAAGGTTCAAGTCACCCAAAAAGAGGGTGTTGGACACATTAAAGTATTCTTTGAGGATTCAAAAGAGCTTCTTGATATTGTAAACAAGATCTCGCAGTCATGATCTTTCGCCGAAAAGCGCGGTGCCTACTCTAACAAAGGTAGCGCCGTGCTTTAAGGCTTCTTTATAGTCACCAGACATTCCCATTGAGGCATCCTTAAGTTGGTACTTTTCCATAAGCTCAGCAATGATTTTAAAGGATTCTTCAGGTTCTACTTGTAAGGCAGGTATACACATTAAGCCGCAAAGGTGGATATGTCGGCAGTTTTCTTTGATATATAAAATAAGGTCTTCAACCTCATTTAAAGCACATCCAGACTTATTGTTATCTTGGTGGGTTTTGACATGTAGAAAGATATTTTGTGTTTTTTCTAGCTTTCCTGCTTCTTTTTCAATGCTTTTGATAAGTTTTAAGCGATCTACAGAGTGAATAAAATCAAAGTTTGTTACAGCTTCTTTGGTTTTGTTGGTTTGCAAGTGCCCAATAAAGTGTGTTGTGCAATCTAAAAAAGCGCCATCATTTATCTTACCAAGAGCCTCTTGAATGTAGTTTTCACCAAAATGAGTGATGCCTAATTCTTTAGCTTGATTGATTTTGTATACGGGTTGTTTTTTGCTAACAGCAATAAGAGTTGCACCCTGTAAGTCAAGCTCAGCATTGATTTTGTCATAAAAGTCTTTCATGGGAACTTACTATAATGCAAAGTCTTTGAAGAATAAAGCGTTACATAAATGGCACACACCCCCTTCTCTAAAATGCCCAAACACTTGACCCTACTTATATAGACCTTTATCTTACTGCTTGGTGATAGAGATTCGTCTCGCTCATGGTAATAAAAGAAAATCCTTAGGGAGAAATATAATGAAAAAAGAACTGTTGATTGCTGCTTCAGCTGTTGCGGTTGCTGGTGTTGCGTCTAACGCAAACGCTATCGACGTAGAGCTGTACGGTCAAGTAAACAAAGGTGTTATGATCGTTGATGACGGTACTGACACTGAGTTCAACGTTGTTGACAACGACTTCTCAAGCACACGCTTCGGTCTTAAGGGCGAACAAGCTCTTGATAACGGCCTAACTGCGTCTGCTCTACTTGAAATGGAATACCAGACTAACGCTTCTGATGTTCTAACTCAAAACCAAACAATTGCTAACGCTCAAAACACTCCTAACGGTGTTGTTGGTAACCTTGCTGCACGTCACTCACGTGTAGGCCTTGGTGGCGACTTTGGTGCGATCTTTGTAGGTCACACTTCTACAGCTACTGACGGTGTTACTGAGCAAGACATGGCCGGTGCTGGCGATGTTCTAGGTTCAGACATTGAAGACCTTGGTGGTGCAATGTTCTTCCGTACTGCTGGTGGTGGTTACTCTACTGACTCTGTTGGTACAGCTACTGACAACATGGACGGTAACGGTCGTCAAGATCTAGTACGTTACGACTCTCCAATCTTTAACGGCTTCCAAGTACGTGTTTCTGCTGCTCAAGGCGGTGACATGGACACTGGTGTATTCTACCACGGCCGTATCGATGAGTTTGCTATTAAAGGTGGTCTAGGTTACGTTGCATTTAACACTGCTGCTACTGGTACTGTTGGCGCTGAAAGCCAAATCTCTGGTTCTCTATCTGCTAAGCATGACAGCGGCTTTGGTGCGACTGTTGCTTACGGTCAGCAAGAGCTAGAAAACGGTGTTGCTGGTACTAACGATGACCCAACTTTCTACTACGTGAAACTAGGTTACACTTGGGACGCGTTTGAAGTTGCTGCTGACTACTCTAAGCACGAAAACGGTGCTGGTGTAGCTGACGACGAGACTACTTACTACGGTCTTGCTGGTCAGTACAACCTAGGTCACGGTGTATCTGCTGCTGCATACTACAAAAACTTCGAGTTTGACGATAGCACTGCTACAAGCTTTGAAGACATGAGTGTGTACGGCGTTAACATGCGCGTTAAGTTCTAAGCAGAACTTTTTATAAAAACAGGCAGCGGGATGCTGCCTGTTTTTTTTGTGTCTTGCACCTTGTTAAACATGAGAAAACAGTACTATAATGGCGCTCGTACAAAGATTTTTATGTTTTGGGAGAAAAGTATACATGAAGAACACTGCAAAAAGCTTAACAATTCTAACTTCAATTGCTCTAGCAGCATGTGGTAGCGGTCTAGAAAGAACAGACCCAAACCCAAAACCTCATGACGCTCCAGATGGGCCAGGCCTTTTTTCTGGAAAGTCAGGTAACCTTTTAGATTCTTTCAATAACCTTGATTCAGCAAGCGCAAGTATTGGTGTTGATCCATACCTATGGCGTTCTTCACTTGAAGCTGTTTCTTTCATGCCTATTTACCAAGCTGATAGTGCTGGTGGTGTTATTTTGACAGACTGGTATACAAACCCATCTAATTCAAAAGAACAGTTTAAGGTAAACATTATGCTACTTGGTAAAGAGCTTTCACCTTCTGCTTTGAATGTAAGTGTATTTAAGAAATCAAAAACTCCTACTGGTTGGGAGGACCTTGGATCTCAAGAAGCAACAGCTAAAGAACTTGAAGAAACAATCCTAACAAACGCACGTTCTTACCGTGTGCGTGCAAAAGCTAGCCAATAGAGAAGAAATAGAACAACTATGCAAAAGTACAATCCTTTTAGTATTGAAGAAAAATGGCAGTCTTGCTGGCTAGATAACAAAGCCTTTAAGAGTGAAGCAACAAAAGATAAGCCAAAGTATTATGTTCTTGAGATGTTCCCTTACCCATCGGGTAAGCTGCACATGGGACATGTAAGAAACTACACAATTGGTGATGTTGTTGCGCGTTATTACCGTGCTAAGGGGTACAATGTACTACACCCAATGGGGTGGGATGCTTTTGGTCTTCCGGCTGAAAACGCAGCTTTGAAGAATAATAAGCACCCAGAAGCTTGGACTTTGTCTAATGTGGAAGCTATGAAGGTTGATTTAAATAAGTTTGGTCTTTCATATGATTGGGATCGCGAAGTTGCTACTTGCCTTCCTGTATACTATGGGAAGCAGCAAAAATGGTTTTTAGATTTATATGAAAAGGGGTTAGTGTACCAAAAAGAATCACTTGTGAATTGGGATCCTGTTGATCATACGGTTCTAGCTAACGAACAAGTGGTTGATGGTAAAGGCTGGCGTTCTGGGGCTCCTGTAGAGCGTAAGGCTATGAACCAGTGGTTTTTGCGCATTACAAACTATGCAGATCAGCTTCTAAATGACCTTGATGACCTAAAAGGTTGGCCTGAGCGTGTAAAAACAATGCAGGCGAACTGGATTGGTCGTAGTGAAGGTCTTGAGTTTACTTTTGATGTAAACGGTTGGGACCAAGGACTTACGGTATACACAACACGCCCTGATACGTTGATGGGCTGTACATACTGTGCAATTGCACCAGAGCACCCTCTTGCTGCTATGGTTGCTGAGAGCGATTCTAAGGCTGCTGAGTTTATTTCTGAGTGCCAAGCGCTTGGTACGGCTGCTGAGGATATTGAAAAGGCTGAGAAGCGCGGATATAAACTTGAGCAAACTGTTGTACACCCTATTACTGGGGAAGAGCTACCAGTTTATATCGCAAATTTTGTTTTGATGTCTTATGGGACAGGGGCGATTATGTCTGTTCCTGCGCATGATGAGCGTGATTATGCCTTTGCAACAAAGTATAACTTGCCAATTAAACAAGTGATCAACGCTCCTGAAGAAAATGAATCTGACAGCGATGTTTACACTGGTCAGGGAATACTTACTAACTCTGGTGAATTCGATGGTTTAAGCTCTGAAAAGGCCCGAGTAAAAATTTCTGAATTTATTGAAGCCCTTAACAAAGGTGAGCGTAAAGTAAACTTCCGTTTGAAGGACTGGGGTATTTCACGTCAGCGCTATTGGGGCTGCCCAATTCCATTTATTGAGTGTAAAGACTGTGGAACAGTTCCTGTTCCTGCAGAACAGCTTCCTGTAGAACTTCCAAAAGATGTTTCTTTTGATACGCCTGGTAATCCTCTTGATCGTCACCCGACATGGAAGCAAGTGTCTTGCCCATGCTGTGGTAAGGACGCTGAACGCATAACGGATACAATGGATACATTCATGGACTCTTCATGGTACTTCCTTCGTTATGCAGATGTAGAAAGCAGTAAGCCAATTGGTGATGAGGCTGCATACTGGATGGAAGGTGGTGTGGATCAATACATCGGTGGTATTGAACATGCTGTGCTTCACCTGTTGTACTCTAGATTTGTGACAAAAGTGCTTAAGGACCAAGGGTATGTAAATACTCACGAACCTTTTAAGTCATTGTTAACACAGGGGATGGTGATTAATAACTCTTACCAAGATACTTCTGGCGAATATATCAATCCTGACGATGTTGAATGGGATGGTGAAACAGCTAAGCATGCTCAAACAGGCGAAACGCTTAAAGTAAATCGCATGGAAAAAATGTCTAAATCTAAGAATAATGGTGTAGACCCTAATATTCTTCTTGAACGTTATGGTGCAGATACTCTGCGTACATTTATGATGTTTACGGCACCTCCTGAGCGTGACCTTGAATGGAGTGATGGTGCTATTGAAGGTGCGTGGCGCTTTATGGGTCGCGTTTGGTCTCTTATTCAAAAAGCGAGTGAAAATGCGCCAAAACAGTATACAGAATCATGGGGTAGTGACTCCCTAAAGCCTGTACACCGTGCAATACATAAGACAATTGCTAAGGCATCTAAGGATATTGAAGCTTTCCAGTTTAATACTTTAATTGCAGCTATTATGGAGCTTTCAAACACTTTATCAGGAATGAAACTTAACGATGACGCCGCAAAGTCTTTGTTTAAGTATGGTTGTGACGTTGTTATGCAGCTTCTAAACCCTGTAGCTCCTCATATTACAGAAGAGCTTTGGGCGTCTGCTGGCCATAAGATGCCACTTTATGAAGCAAGTTGGCCTGAATTTGATGCAGAAATCGCAAAAGACGATGAAATTACCATGGTTGTACAAGTTAATGGTAAGCTGAAAGAGAAACTTATGGTGCCTGCTGGTCTTCCTAAAGATGAAATGGAAGTTAAAGCACGTGAAGCGGCAGCAAGTCACCTTGAAAATCAAGATGTATTGAAGTGCGTAGTTGTACCGAACCGTCTTGTTAACTTTGTAGTAAAACCGGTAGCATAATAATATGAAAAAAACATTCTTTACTCTTAGCCTTTGCTTAGCAACGACAGCCTGCTCTTATGCACCAATGTATGAGGCTTCAACTATTGATTCTGGAAAACAAGTGTCTGTGGGAACCGTTCAAATTAGCGGTGTTGAGATGAATGTTGGCTCTCGTCGTATGCCTCAAAGGCTTTCACAAAAGTTAAACGCAGCTTTTCCTGAAGGTAATGGTTTGTATACCTTGAATGTAACACTTGATGAGGCAACAAAAGCCCTTGCAACAAACCGTACTGCTGCTGATGAGCGTTACCAGCTTCAGGTTGTTGCCCATGTGAAAATGCTTGGGGTTGATGGTAAAGAGGTTTTGAAAACGCGTTTGAGCCAGCTGGTGGCTTATAACGTTCAAACAACAGGTTTTGCAACGGATAGTGAAGAAGAGGCGGCACATGATCGTGCGGTTGATCGTCTAGCTGAAGATATTATTCAGCAAGTATATTACAAAATGTACGCGATGGACCGTTAATGAAACTAACGGAAGCGAGTCTTAAACCTTACCTCTCAGGCTCAAAGCCTCTTTCTCCAATTGTTTTTATTTATGGAGATGACTCAGGAAAGGTTAAGGAGTTTGCTGATAAAGTTATTCCCCTTATTACAGATCAGCCAGATGACCCATTTTTGCACGATCGTTTAGATGTGTCTGATTTAATGGAAGAGTCCTCGAGGCTTTTTGAGTCTGCAACAACACTTTCTTTCGGTGGTGGCACAAGACTTGTGCGCATTGATGGTTTACATGGTGCTTTGGATACAAAGAGTATTAATGCTGTGCTTTCTGCCCTTAATGAGCTTGCAAGCCAGTCTTTAAGTGATGTTGTTGTTTTGGTACCTGCTCCTGGTGTTGATGCAAAACTTGCACAGGTGAAAGCTCTTGAAAAATTAGAGAATGTGATGTCTGTAAGGTGTTTCCAAGAAGGTGCTCGCGATCTTTCAGCAACGGTTTCATCCTTCTTTAAAGAGAAGAATAAAGTCGTTTCTCCAGAAGCTATGAGCTTTTTGCTTATGTACTTGGGCCATGATAAAGCCTCTACATTACTTGAGTTGGAAAAAGTAGATCTATACACGCTAGAAAAGGCCTCAGTTGATTTAGATGACTGTCAGGCTGTCCTCTCTAATGCGCCGGCTATGAATGTCTTTAAGCTGTGCGATATGCTCGGTCAGAAGCAATTCTTAGAAGCTGATAAGCTTTATCATGCGATGTTAGAAGAAGGGGAAAGCGCACAGGGGATTATAATCCTTGTACAACGCCACTTCCGTCGTTTGTCGCAGCTTAGACAGGCTATGGACTCAGGGATGAACCCATATCAGGCTTGCTCTAGCCTAAAGCCTCCTGTGTTTGATAGTCAAAGAGCTGAGTTTATTGCTCAGGCGCAAAAGCTTGCACCAGGTATGGTGTCTGAAGCTGGAAAGATGATGTGGTCAGATCTTTCTACATTGCGTGATGGCTCTTCAGAAGAAAATACAGCTGTATATATGGCTCTTAAAAGCTATATGACGGCTTCTTAGAACCACTCAATATAGAAATCTTCTTTCTTCTCTTTCTTTGGCTTTTGAGGGCGTTGCTGGGTGTTTCCTGTCCAGCCGCTATCGCCACCCCAGCCACTTCCTGAGAAGAATGGGTTTCTTTTCACTGATTCATAGTGTTTGTGTGTTGCAAGTCCTGTGACTTGGGTAATAGGAATGAGCTTTCTTTTAGACAACTTAGAGATACCATATTTGCGGATGTTTTTACCGTTATCAAGAAATCTGATCGCGCCACCGTAGCCCCAAAAGCCTGATGGACGCTCAAAAACGTCTTCATTGAAGCGACCATTAGAAATAAGTGCAACTTCATTCAAAATCTGGATGGCATCATAGGCAAGAACATCAAGGTTTTTAGCTTTTTTACCCGTTGCTTCATTAAAGATTTTTTTAAACTCTTTAATCGCAGCTTGGTCTGGTGTTGGCAGGAGTGCACCTGATAGGCTGCTTGGGAAATCCTTACGTCCAGAAAGGTTAGCAAGTGGGTAAAGGCCGAGGATTTGAGTTTTCCTTGCATCAATATCATAGAAAGCCAGCTGATGTGACAAGGTTTTAGCTTCCTTAGGTGTAGAAGGTAGGAATAGGCTTTCAAAAGGAATCAGAGATGACAGGTTATCATTCTGCAGTTCCTGGAAGAGTTTATTCTCTTCTTCTGTAAGTACTTCTGTATTGCTAAGAGATTCAACCAGCGATTCTTGTGTTGTGAGTAGAGAATTGTGGCCAATGAGTTGTTGAATATCGCTCTTATTGTTGTTTGTTGATGGGTCGTAACTCCACGTAGGGTGGATATATGCCTGATTGTATGTTGATGATTGAATATGTCTAATAAATGTATCTGACAGCGAGTTTTGAGTCGCGTCACTGTTAGACATAAATGAAGAAACCTTTGTTTTATCGGTTGCAAGAGCATGATCAGATAGGGCTGAAACTTGGTCGTGAGGAAGGTAGCTAATAGAGTATAGCCCTTTACGAAGGATAGACTCTGTATTGGTAAAGCTAATTACAGGAATATTACGTAGAGCACTTTTTACAAAGTTTGCTTGGTCAGCGCGAATAGGCCCAAGGGCCACTTGAATGCCATCTTGTTTTGCAAGATTTGTTGCCTTAAATGCTTGGTTATCTGAGTTACCAATATCGTAAACATAAATTAAAACATTGTTATTCTCTAACTCAAAGAGAGCCGTCTGTACGGCTGAAAGAATACTTTTAGATACATTTTTTAGTGGACTGCTAATTGGCAGAAATACGCCAACTTTAAGGTAGTTTGATGTGGTTTTAGGATTGTTTAGAGCTTCTACAGCTTCTTTGATATCAGGGTACTCCTCTCCCATAGAAAGCATAGAGTAGGGGAGGGGGAGGCCTTTTTTAAGGGCGATGTAGTTTTCAATGGTTGGAGAAACTTTGTCTGAGTCTGCAGCTTCTTCAGAGTTAAACATAAAGCCTGTCTCATAGAGAGTCTGCAGTTTCTGCTCTTTAGACTTCTTTAATGTTTGAAGCATACCTTGTGTGCTGAGGTAGTTTTCATTGAAATGAATTGTAGGAGCAATAGTTTCTGAAGTAGTTTCAACTTCTTCCGCCATATATAGAGGCTGTTCAAACTCTTGAGCCCATGCTGATGTGCTAACAAGTGCTGTAAGTGCGAAAGTAGAGAGTGTGCGCATAAGGCTCCAATAATATTATTTATTGATAAAACATAGTGGATTCTATAAATTTTTTGCATGAGAGACAATAGACTTACCGGAGAAATAGGTGAATGGATCGCTTATTTTTACTTTTTACTGCGCGGTTATAGGGTAAAGCGTGATCAAAAGCTTTCTGGTGTGCAAATTGACCTTGTTGCCAAGCGTGGATCTGAGGTTGTTCTTGTTGAGGTTAAATCTCGAAAATCAAAATCAAACGATCATAAAGTTATAAGCACTAATCAGTTAAACAGAATAAAAACAGCAAGCAAGGTTGCTGTGATGCAAAATACAGCATGTGATATAAGAATTGATTTGTTTGTTGTATACTTTTCACCTTTAAGGGTTGAGCATATTAGAAACGTATGTGATATTAGTTAAGTAACAAAAATAAAGGTTCACCATGAAAACAAAACTTATCGTTCCTGCTCTTATGACTCTTCCACTTCTTGCTGGGTGTGTTCCTCTCGTTCTAGGAGGTGCTGCAGTTGCAGGTATGGCGGCAACGCAGGATCGAGAGATTGAGACATCGTTCAAGGATGCTTCAATTGCGGCTAAAATGAAGGCAGGGCTTGCTAAGATCGATTTTGGCGCTGTTCCTTCTGTAGATGTGTCTGTGTATGGTGGAAACGTTTATTTAGTGGGTTCTGTAGCCAGTGAGGATGTGCGCCGTAAGGTGTTGGATGCTGCTTATGAGGTTTATGGTGTTACTGGTGTTACGGACATTATGGATGTGGACTCAAGCTACCTTAGACGTAAGTATGCATATGATGCTGGACTTGCAACAAAGGTACGTAGTCGCATTATTGGCTCATTTAAAATAAATCCGAATGACCTATCTGTGGTTGTTCATAAAGGCAACGTTTACCTGATTGGTGTTGCATCTAAAGAGAGTACACGAGAGCAGATTGTTTACTTGGCTCAAACAACAAAAGGTGTTGTGGCCGTGTACGATTATTTCCAGGTTGTTAAAAATAAATCTGCGATGAATCCTTCTTCATAATAGTGTGAAAAAACGCTCAAATTTCTGCTGGGTGTAGACTTTCTTTGAAATGTTTGTAAGTTTTTACTTACTTTTGTTTAGTTGAGTATTTTCAGTAAGATATCATCGGTAAGTTGGGTGTGTTGTTGTGGTATTGTAAGGGTGTTGTTTTTCCATGTTATAACACCTGATTTAAGAAGGTTTGGCACTTGTTCTTGGTCAAGTTTTGTGAACTCTTTATCGGTAAGATGGATGCCTTTTTTTAATCGTATACCAAGCAGGACCTTTTCAAATAGAGCTGTTTCAGTATCTGTTTCTTGTGACATAAAAACACCGTGTTGGTTTTGGGCAGCTTTTTCTATATACCTTAATGGCAACTTATAGTTTTGTGTGGCTGTGACTATTTTGTTGTGCAATCTGCCGTGGGCACCAGCACCAATGCCTAGGTAAGAGCCGTATTTCCAGACATGTACGTTGTGTTTGCACTCTTGATCTTGCTTGGCAAAATTGGAAATTTCGTAGTTTGAGTAAGCGTTTTGAGTCAGTTTTTCGCGTGTAGCATCAAAGAAATCTGCCTGTAATTCGTTTGGCATAGGGGTCAGGTTGTTCTTGCGCATGTCGCTGTAAAACTTAGTGTTTGGCTCAATTGTGAGCTGGTAAGCACTAATATGGCCGGTACCCACTGAAACGGCGTAGGCAAGGTCTGACAGCCACTGCGTAAGGTTTTGCTCTGGTAGGCCGTAAATAAGGTCAAAATTGATCCTAGCCCTTGTTTTTAAAGCCTGTTCTACAGTATAGAGGGCCTCTTTAGAGCTGTGTTCACGGCCTAAAAACTGTAGATGCTTGTCCTGTAGAGATTGGACACCAATAGAGAACCTGTTTACACCGGCAGCTTCAAAATCTAAAAACTTGTTCAAAGAAGAGGAGGTGGGGTTAGCTTCGAGTGTAATTTCAACTTTGTCTGATGATGTGCCAAAAAATTCACAAACCTCTTTAATGAGTTTTTCTGTTGTGAGGGGATTCATCAGGGAAGGGGTGCCGCCACCAAAAAAAATGCTCACTAAATTTTTGCTAGCAAAATTTTTGGACTGCGCCCTAAAGTCACTTAAGAGTGCGTTAAGATAATCTTCTTCAGGTAAATGGTCACTAACATGTGAGTTAAAGTCACAGTAAGGACACTTCCTCTTGCACCATGGCCAGTGAATGTAAACTGCAATGTCGTTATGCGGCATCCAGGCTCTTCAGGTGTTCAATGAATTTTTTCAATGCAATTGTTCTATGACGAATTGGTAGGACAGTTTCTTCATCTAAGCTCGCCACTGTTTTTGAAAATCCTTCTGGAATGAAAACAGGATCAAAACCAAAACCGCCATCGCCAGACATCTCTTCTGCGATGCTGCCTTCAAGGTTGCCTTCAAACTTTAGAATTGTTTCATGTGAATCCTTGTAGGCGAGGCAACAGTGATAGTGCGCTTTACGGTTTGTTTCTGGTGCTTTCATGGCATCTAGAAGTTTTTCCATACCGCCATATCTTGCTGTATAGATGCCAGGGGCACCGTCAAGGGCGTCCACGCATAGTCCGCTATCTTCTGCAAGAACAGGCATGCCAGTAAGCTCAAAGGCAGAGTCAGCTTTAAGTTTTGCGTTTTCAAAGAAGGTGACACCTGTTTCATCTACATCGGGGAATTCAACATCATTCAATGTTTTTAGCTCAATGGGTAGACCTTCAAACAGAGCTTGGTATTCTTTGAGTTTACCCATGTTCTTCGTTGCGAGTAAAATCGTCTTTGGGAGTGCCATTATGACAGCTCTCCAGTGGCTTGTTTTTGCAGTTGGATAAGCTCTGAAACGCCTTTTTCAGCAAGGGTTTGCAGGCTTTGAATTTCTTCTGAGCTAATCGGAGCTTGCTCAGCTGTAACTTGTTGTTCAATCCACATTTCAGTACCCGTCATCACGAAGTTTCCGTCGGCTTTAGCGTTAGAATCTTCCTTGTAATCAAGGTCAAGAACGGCGCCTGCTTCGGTTACACCGCAGCTGATAGCTGCAATGTAATCTGTAAGTGGCATTGTCTCAATTTGCTCCTCTTTAAAGAGCTTTTGAATGGCGAGATGTAGGGCTACATAAGCGCCTGTAATGGCTGCTGTACGTGTACCACCATCTGCTTGAATGACATCACAATCTAGCTGAATTGTACGCTCACCAAGGGCTTTAAGGTCTACAATGCTGCGCAGGCTTCTGCCAATAAGGCGTGAGATTTCTTGTGTGCGACCAGACTGTTTACCGCGTACGGCTTCTCTGTCCATGCGCTCGTGTGTTGAGCGAGGCAGCATGCCGTATTCAGCTGTTACCCAGCCTTGTTTTTGGCCTTTAAGCCAGCGTGGGACAGTGTTATTTACGCTTGCAGTACAGATAACCTTGGTGTTGCCAAAACTAATAAGGCAAGAGCCTTCTGCATAAGCATTTACGCCCGTTTCAATAGAAACTGGGCGCATTTCATTGTTAAGGCGGCCACTTGGGCGCTTGCTCATAGATTTGATGTTAGGCTGCGACATCTTCTGTCACCTCCTTTAAAACTTTAAGAACGTCATCGAGATGTTTCTTTGGAGAAACTTTAGGGAAGACGTGATGGATTTTACCTTCAGGGCTAATGATGTATGTCATGCGTGCGACGCCCATGTATTTGCGTCCGTACATGCTTTTTTCAACCCAAGTTCCATATTGTTCCAGCACATTATGCTCCGGGTCGCCGACCAGAGTAAAATTAAGGCTCTCTTTCTCTTCAAATTTCTTCAATTTTTTGGATTCGTCACCACTAACGCCAATCACGGTGGCGTTAAAAGAAGAAAGCTCCTCAAGACCGTCGCGGAGGGCACAAGCTTGTGTTGTGCAGCCCGGGGTCAATGCTTTAGGATAAAAATAAAGGACAACCCACTTGCCTGAGTAATCAGCAAGAGAAACATCCTCAGCGTTTTGGTTTTTCAGAGTAAAGCTTGGGGCAGGTGTGCCAACCTCTAAAAAGCTCATCTTTTATCCTTTCTGGGCATTGGGCTTATAGTGTCGGGCAGATCACTATAGGTTTATTTTATCTACATATTCTTTATAAGGTAAAGCTTACATCAACACAAGCTCTTCCGCCGAAGACGGATGAAGTGCGACGGTGTTGTAAAAATCACTCATTTTGGCATTCATGCCAACGGCAACACCAGCTGCTTGGATGATTTCTGCAGCATCAGCACCAACCATATGGCAACCAATAACGGTTTGATCATCCTTCTTAAGGACCATCTTCATCTTAATAAGTGGTTTAACCTCAGTAAAACTGTACTTCATAGGCTTAAATGAAGTTGTTTTAATCTCAATGTTATCGCCATGCTCTTTGCGGGCTTGTTCTTCAGTGAGGCCAACCGTACCAAATTGAGGTTCGCTGAAAACGGCTGTAGGTAGGGCTTTGAAACCGATTTTAAGCTCTTTGCCACCAAAGTGATGGTCTGCAATGGCGCGACCATCGCGAATTGCAACGGGTGTAAGAGCGTAGTGGTTAATCACATCACCTACAGCATAGATATGCTCATGTTGAGTTTGCCTGTTATCGTTTACAGGTACAAAGCCACGTTCAGTCTCAATACCAATGTTATCTAGACCGATGTCGTAAGTGTTTGGTGTGCGGCCTGTTGCCATGAGAACGTGCATTGAAGAAACTTTACCTTTGTCTGTTTGGACTTCTAGGCCTTTAGCGGTTTTCTCTACCTTTGTAGGAGATGTGCAAGGGTGGAGAGTGATGCCTTGTTCTTTCATGCGTTCCTCAAGGTGTTGGACCATTTCATGATCAAACCCTCTGAGAATGTGATCTGCTCTATATATAAGGTGAACCTGAGAGCCGAGCGCTTGCATAATGCAGGCAAACTCAATACCAATAAAGCCTGCACCAATAACAGTGAGTGTTTCTGGAATTTCAGTCAGGCTCCACATATCATCTGATGTCATGCAGTGCTCAGCTCCATCAATAGGAGCTTTTACCGGCTTTCCACCCGTAGCAATCATGATTTTGTCAGCAGTGTAATCTGTTTGAGTGCCATCTTCATGGCTTACAGTTACAGTGTTTGTATCTTTAAATGAAGCGTGGCCTTCAATAAGGTCAACGTTTGAGCCTTCTAGCATTGTTAGGTAGATGCCGTTGAGGCGGTCAATTTCAGCATTACGCTTTTCCACAAAGGTTTTGAAGTTGAGTTTTGGCATTTCGCCTTCAAAGCCGTAGTCAGCCATAAGTTTCTCTGATCGTTTTAGATCTGCAAGGTATGTCATGATTTTCTTAGGGACACAGCCACGAATCACGCAAGTACCGCCAACGCGACCCTTTTCAATAATACCAACTTTAGCGCCATAGCTTGCTGCTCTGCGTGCAGAAGCAACACCGCCTGAACCTGCGCCGATAACCAAATAATCAAAATGTTTTGTAGTTCCCATAGATATTTCACTCACAATTCGTTAGACTGACCCCGCTCAATATACGCTTTTGTGTGTGAGGGGTCAAAAAATAACAGGGTGATAAAGGGATAGAGAATGGCTAAGAAAAAAGAAGAAGCTAAAGAAACTCCAAAAGCAACGTTTCAGCTGGTACACCAGTACGCAAAAGATGTTTCGGCAGAATGTTTTGTTTCTAAAAGCGCCTTTGAGGGTGAAATGCAGACAAGCCTAGATGTGGGCCTCGCAACAAAACCTCTTAAAGATGATACCTATGAAGTGCTCTTAAAGCTACGTTGTGAAGGTAAGGTTGGTGACAAGCCAGTCTATCTTGTTGAAACGGAATATGTAGGTGAGTACCTACTTACAAATATTGATGATGAGCGTAAAGAAGCCTTGCTTGCTATTGATGGCGCTTCGCTCGTTTTCCCATTTGCCAGACAAGTGATTATGAACGGCGTAACCTCTCTTGGTTACCAGCCTCGTATGATTGAGCCAATCCACTTTGCAGGTCTTTACATGCATAACAAGCAGATGCAGGCTAAACAAGCTGCAGAAGCGCAGTCTGTTGATAAAAAGAAACTAAACGCCTAGTTTTTCGTTTTAATGTTTTTCCAGAAGGTGACGTGATCAAACGCGCCTTCTGGTTTTTTTAGGTCTTTAGATACCTTGTCTAGGGCTTTTTCTTGCTCTTTTGTGAGCTCTGATAGGTGAACGCTGAGATAAAGGCCAGATTCAAGGTCATCAATATTTACTTTTGTTGAATGGATATCGTGCTTGATGTGCGCGCTCAGGCTTTTCTGTACCTGGGATCTGAGTTTCTTTGTGCTTTTTGTTGTGCCATGAACAGCGCCAGAAGGTTCTACATGGACAGTAATGTCGTACAGCGTTTTATGGGCTTTAAGGAGTGCTCTTTCTAGAGTTTCTGCAATGGTATGGCCTTCTGATACAGAAATAAGGGGATCAACCTCAATATTAACATCTGCATATGCTTTATTAGAGACACGGCGCGCGCGAAGCGATGATATACCGATAACACCGTCATGATTATGAATGCTTTGTGTAAGGCGTTCTAAAAATTCAGGATCTACAGCTGCATCAACAAGGTCGTGGAAAGACTCGATGCCAATATCAAAGGCGATCTTGAGGAGTAGAACTGTTACAACAAGGGCGGCAAGGGTATCAAAAATAGGAAAGCCAAGCATACTCACGCTTAGGCCGGCAAGTACCGCAAGAGAGGAAAGGCTGTCTGTACGGTGGTGCCAAGCGTTCGCGATTAAAATTGGAGATTCAACTTTTTCACCAAGGCCTTTTGTATAGAAATAGAGAAACTCATTAATAAGGATAGATCCTACCGTTACCACAAGGGCGATGGGCGTAATGTTAAGTGTGTGGCCGTGAATCGCGTTTTCAAGGGCGCTATAACCAATACTTAGGGCAATAATAGCCAAAATAACAGCAAGCACAAGGGTTCCAGCTGTTTCAAACTTAAGGTGGCCGTATGGGTGGTCATCATCAGGGGCTTGCACACCAATTTTCAGCATAAAGTAAGCAAACAGGTCTGTAAAAGCGTCAGCAATGGAGTGCAAAGCATCGGCAATAAGAGCTGCTGAGCCTGAAAAAAGTCCAACAGCACCTTTGGCGACACCCATGCCAACATTTAAAGCAACGCCCATCCTTGTTGCTTTGTAGCCAGCATCTAAAACCTGTTTGTCAGTATGGGGCATTATTGTAGTCCTACACCAATTTGGTAAATAGAAGGCAGAATGCCACGTTGAACCAGAATAATGATTAAGATTGTGTAAAGCGGGATAAGATCGACTTGTCCATAAATCCAGTATTTAGACGGGATCTTCTTTCTCAGCATTCCAAATACAGGGAGGGTCATGGAGTGAACTGCCATAACCAGCCTGTTACGAGGGTTTGCATTCATAAGTGAAATCACCGCAGATGCAACGATCAAAAGCGTAAACAGTGATAAAACTGCATCTAGGACGTGGGTAACTCCAATAATGAGATTTCCAAGAATAAACATGAAATATTCCTTATTTATAGGGTTTAGGCGTCTATATACCGTTTTCCAGTGCTTGCGCCAACCTCTTTATGGCATCATACTAGCATAACTGTCATGAATGAAAATAATGATAAACAGCATAAATCCTTAGGAAAGGTGTATGGTGAACATATGGCGTATAAACTGATTCTTTCAGCAATTCTAGGTATAGCTCTGCATGGGAGCTTGTTTGCGCAAACGTGTATTAGTTATACAGCAGAGGGGATTTCTGGCTGTATGGATAATGATGCCTACGCAGAAGAGGAAGAAGTAGTTGAGGCGACGCCTTTGCCGCAAGTGCCTCAGCAACAGCAGCAGGTCATGCAGCCTGCGCTAACACAGCCGATGAAGACAGAAATGGATTTGAAGGTTGAGGAGTTCTATAATACATACGATAAGCCACCAAGAGAGTTTGCTGAATGGACGGTCAATCCAACAGTTGAAAACGCTCTACGCTGGGCACGTAAGTATGATGAAATGATGACGCGTAACCAAAAGATGGCGGAAGCTTGGCAGGCAGCTCAAAAGATTTATAAACAAACAAAAGATCAAGGTGGCGAGCTTCCAGAGCTCTCTAAGCCTTTGCCACCAATTCCAGAATATCCTGGTTTGATGCCTCCACCAGGGTCAAAGCCACCAAGTATGGCGCAAAAGAAGGAAAATCCTTACAATCGTACAAGTGATGCGATCTCGTTTGCGCGTGAAAATGTATCAGCAAGTGGCTCTTTAACACCTATTGATGCTTATGGTGGTAAAAGTAATACGGCAGCCCCTCAAGGGCCTATTGAGGTGAGTTACTACTTTAGTAATGTTTGCCCGTTTTGTAAGAAGTTTGAGCCAGAGCTTCGTCTTGCTATGGATCGCATATCTAGCTCTGACGTGAAGCTGACTTGTGTAGATACATCTCCAAAAGAGCAAAAGAGAGAAAATATTGCAGGCATTATTGACTGTGACTGGCGTCCACTTCTTCCGGGCGAGCTGGAAGCTTTTGGTGTAAGAAGTACACCAACACTTCTTATTAGTACGGGCCCTAAGGCGCCTCTTATTAAGAGAGAAGGGGTGCTTGTGGCAACTGAAATTGAAATGCTTCTAAAGAATCTTGCCAAATCACGCTCAAAGTCTTAAGGTCGGTTTATGAATAATCCAGCTAAGAAGGACGTAGCATATGAGTATCAGGCGATCGCTGCAGAACGCCTGGCTTGGGTTATGCGCCCTGTTTTCTTCTTTTCTATTGTGGCTTGGGTTTTGAGCCCTGGAACAGTACATCCGCAAAGTTTAGACCGAAGCACGCTGCTTGGTTTCCTTTTAGGGGCACTTTTTGGTATTGTATTAAACTATGGCGTACTTAAGCATTACCTTGTTGTGCGTCGTAAGGATACAAAGAACCGCAAAAACCGTATGCCAGATGAGTACTACTTTGGTAAGGTTATGGAAGTTTTACAAAAGTCTGAGTAAGCTGGAGAACCCATGTCAAAATCACCTCTACCAGAATCTGAGGATATTAATATTTCTTCAAGCTTGATGACAAGGCATTGCCTTGGTATTGCTGCGACGGGTGGTGGTAAGTCTAATTTCCTGAACCTGATCCTTAAGCAGCAGATGATGCGTGGTGGTGGGGCGATTCATATTGATGGTAAATCTTCTAAAGAGGCAGCGCTTGAGTTTCTTAACCTTGCCCGCCAACATGATCGTTGGCAGGATGTTCGTATTATTAATATTGCAGATCCAGATTTTTCTAATACATATAACCCGCTCCTTCGTGGTGACCAGGATGAGGTGACCAGCCGTATTATGGAGCTCATCGGAAATAAAGGTGATCCTTTCTTCCGTGGGCAGGCTGCGCGTGGTATGCGTGCGATTGCAGGTATTCTTAAGGTGATTGGTAAACCTTACAACTTTGGTGACTTAAACGTTTTGATGACAAATGAAGTGGCGATGCGCCAACTTCTAGAAGATGCGCCAAAATCGACCAAAGAATACAGCGATTTCAAAATTTTCTTTGACCAGATGACGGAAATTGATCCGAAAACGGGTAAGCAAAAGCTTAATGCAAGCAAGCTTCAGCATACATTTGGTGACTTGTCGTCTCGCCTGCACAGTTACTATGTTGGTACGGCAGGTCGCGTGCTGAACTCGTACGCACCAGAGGTAGACCTTTATCAGGCCATTAAAGAGAACCTTTTGGTTTATGTAGCCCTGCCAATGCTCAATAAGCGTGAAGCCGCGATTGATTTTGCCAAGTTCTTTATTAGTGATTTGAAAACGGCTATTGGTCAGATTCAAAATGATAAGTATAAGCCGCACCCAACGTTCCTAACGTTGATGGATGAGTTTTCATCTTACGCACAGCCGTCACTTGCCCCCGTGTTTGAGCAGGCCCGTTCAGCAAATGTATGTTTGTTCCCGTTCATTCAAACGTATTCATCTCTTACAGATAAGGAGGCAGGTCTGAGTGATGACTTTGCCGCCAAAGTGTTTGGTAATACATGGAACAAAATTTCCTTCCTGCTTCAAGAGCCTGAAAGTTGTGAGATGATGTCTCGCGCGGCTGGTGAAATCCTTAAAGAGTCTGTTTCTGAGAGTTTTGGTGAAAGCCTTTCATTTGCTTCTGGTGAAGATGATGCCTCTGCACTGCGTACCGGTGGTCGTGGTAAGAGTTTTGGTAAATCGATTTCATACTCTTATAGCGCTGTTGTGCGACCAGAAGACTTTAGAAACTTGAAAGACGGTGAGGCGATTTACATTGGTAGGAACAGTGTTTATAAGCTGAAAGTGCCACTTGTTATGTTGGACAAAACCAACAAAACCCTTGACTTCCCACGCTTTAAGATGCCAAAAGTACAAGGACTATCTGTGGCAGAGCGCTACCAAACGCTCTCCGGATTTGAAATGTAAAGTGAGTTAAGGGGATACTTTATGACGGTCGAAAAGTTTGCATATCTATACGTGCACTACCTTCTGCCAGGTTTTAAGATCTTTGTATTTTTGCTTTTGGTTCTTTTAGTGCTGGCCTTTTGGGCGAAAGCTAAAGAAGGTAAGCTGATGGATCTGCCGAGCCAGATCTTTAACGGCACATTCTCATTCATATATAAAACCTGCTTGTACATATATCTCGCCATTGCTTTTGTGTTTGGCACGATTATGCGTATGTTTCGTATTATTATGGCGACGCTTCGTGACTTCTTTATGTCTCGTATTTAAGCCTCAAAAAATTCAAACCCCACCAATGGTGGGGTTTTTTGTATCGATTAAGCGCTGTGAGCCTGCAAGTGTTTATAGAAGGTTTCAATAAACTGTGTGATGGCGTCACGCGTGCTGCTGGAAACACCAATCCAAAACAGGTAGCCAACTTGGCCATGGATGGTTGTGATTTCCTGCGGAAGGTTTTGAAGGATGTCCTCCTTACTTCCTGCAATCAGTTGAGTTTCATAAAGCCCTTCAAGGAAGGGGGTGAGGTATTCATCAAAAGGCTGGTCTTGTTGAATGAACTCATTAAACAGATTGATGCCTTTGGTGATGGAAGATTCAAACTCAGATGTTTGAAAGTTTTGCAGGGCATTTACACCGTTAAGAAGGTGTTTGATGCTGTCGTGCGCAAGGGTGTTTTTCTCTGTCATGGGAAAACTCTAAAAAATGGAAAATAAGATGTAAATTAAGGTAAATATGCCTATGTACTAGGCAGGCCGTCAACATAAAAACATCACTTTTGTGTGTCTTGTGCAACAGGGCAAGAAAATAACTATATTTAGTGATTGGGCACTTGCGTTTACCTATATGATGTGTGTATTATGCATCATACAGAAGATGTAACAAGCCCAAGTTATCTCTTCCTAAATGTTTGAGGAATAAGAAAAATAATGAAAAACAAAAGTACTCTCAGTCTGTCATGTGTCGCAGTTGCGGCCCTGCTATCGGCGTGTGGAAACTCTCAAAGAGGTCTTCCTAACGGCCCAACGCCAATGGGATATGGGGTAACTGGTCAAGCAAGCCCAGCTTACAGTCAACCTTATGTCGAGCCAGCCCAAGCTCCAGTACCAATGATGCCTCAGGCTTCCTCTCCTGTGCAGTATCAAACAATGGACCAGACAGCCCCTCTAGCTGAATTACAAGTACTTCGTGAGCGTCTTAAAAGAGCCGAACGTGCAATGCTTCGTCTTGATAAGCGCATGCAGCTCCTCGAACGCAATGAACTCTCTCGCATTTCTGGAATGGAAATGAATGGTGCAGGAACACAAGCTCCCTCAGGTATGTTTCAGCCAATGAGTTATTCTGAGACTAGCTCTCATGTATCCGGATCAGCGTCGCCATTGGGTATGAATTCTTTTCAACCGGTTGAACCCAATGCAATGCTGCAAAACGGACACAGGGGTTATGACGAACAACAAGGATTTTCAGGGGCAGCTCTTCGCCCTGTTGGATATAACCTGCCAAACGATGGTATGGTAACATCAAGTTTGCAAGCAGCACCTGCCCAGGTGACTGGCCAGCAAACAGCAACTTTAGCGTCACGCACGCCCAGACTGCCCAGTCTAGCGGACGCAGATAACGGCTCTGATGAAGCGGATAAGTCTATCGCTGTATGGTCTATCGCTTATGAAGCCGGCAAAGTATGGCCAGAAAAAGCCCAGTTGACTCAGTCTCGTGATGTGATTGAAGCAATTCGTAACAGTGAACAGGTAACTGTTTATGCGCGCGGTGGTAAGCCAAACTCTCGTGAGTTTCGTGATCGTGTTCGTGCAGTGAGCAAATACCTAAGTAAAGTTTCGAACGTAGAATCTGTGCCGATTGCATCTATGCCAGCTGATCACCTTGGTGGTGATGTGGTTGAGATTATGGTAGTACGCTAGTAAAAGCGTATTATTCTGCTGCCTAAATATAGTTCCTTTATTAGGCCTTAGGTTCCACAAAATATACTTTTAGGGGTTGAAATGTTCTCAACCTCACCTATTCTTTTATTTACGTAAATAAAAAGGCGTTAAGCCTCTAGAACTGATTTTTGGCTTTTAATTGGCCAAACTGTAAAACTGCAAACTTTGAAAGGACACGGTAAAATGTCAAACAAGTCTCAAGCGTTTCAAGCGCGCCTTGAAAACCAAAAAACACAACTTGAACGTCACGGTAACATGGCCGAGGTTGTGATTCGCACAACTCCAGAAGCAACAGATATTATTAATGCAGCTCGCCTTTGGGAGCATGTCATGATTCAAGCAGATCGTCGTACGCGTGGTTACGTAGCTAAGCAAAGCCGTGATGCCTTTGATGATACAAGAAAAGATTTTGATGAAGCTCTAGGCTTTATGATGGAAAAGCTGAAGGCTTGTGTTGAGCGTCATGAGATTGACCTGACAGGTAACAACTTTGTTTCTCGTATTGCGCAGCGCTATAAGCTTGCAGAGAAGAGAAAGCAAAAGCCAAAAGCTAAGCCTGCTGAAGCAGCGCCAGTGAAAGAAGAGAAGCCAGTAGAAGAAGCACCAGTTGCAGCTGCTGAAAGCTCTGACGGCTTTTAAAGTTTGATAGGGGGGAAATATAATGGACTTTGCTAAGACCGCATTTCTTGTGTTCTCAATTCTTGGGATTGCGTGGTGGGTTGGTACAGTTATGAAAGCAGAAGGTGATGATAAGCTTCTTGAGGCTTGCCACCCTGTTGTGATTGTAACGGATAGCCTGATTAAGGTAACAACTGGCCTAACTGGTTTTACACCAAATTGGACGCTTGGGACAAAGCGCGTTCTTGAGGGTGGTTGCTACTACTTCTTTGAAACGTTCTTGTTTACATCTATTGATGAAACTGATGGAGACCTTCTTCCTACTGAAGGTGGTGTTCGAACCAAGTAACTCAAAAAACCCCGCATGAGCGGGGTTTTTATGCTTTTAACTTTACTCTGGTAGAGGAATAAACTCCTCACAATCATTGGGTACCTCTGGAAATTCCTTAGCCTTCCAGCGACGCTTAGCCTCTTCCATAAGCTCTTTATCTGAGGCGACAAAGTTCCACCAAATATGGCGAGGGCCATCCATGGCTGCACCACCTAGGAGCATCATGTGAATATCTTGAGTTGCTTTAACAGTCACAACGTCTCCCGCTCTAAGTACCATCATTTGACCTTTTGGATAAAGAACACCCCCAATACTAATTTCACCCTTTAGAAGGTAAAGTGCACGCTCTTCGGTACCAGCATCAAGGCTGATAGATGTGCCTGTTCCCATTTTAAGTTCAACATATAGTGTGTCCCACTCCGTCTCTACGGGAGACTTAAGTCCGTGGAAGTTGCCAAGTACGACACGACCAGACACGCCATTTTCTTCAAAGGTTGGAAGGTCGTTTTTAGGGAAGTGTACAAAGCTAGGCGCTCCTTGCTCTGAGCTTTTTGGTTGGGCAATCCAGCTTTGAATGCCGTATAGGGAGGATGGTTGTTGCCTGATGTCTTGTCCTGTGCGCTCACTATGTACAATGCCGTTCCCTGCTGTCATAAGGTTCAAGTCACCAGCAGAAATGCGCATGTCTGTGCCAAGAGAATCTTTATGGTCCATGGTTCCTTCAAATAAAAATGTAAGTGTTGAAAGCCCAATGTGTGGGTGGGGGCGCACGTCCACGCCTTGCCCTGTAATAAATTCACCTGGGCCCATTTGATCCCAAAAAATAAAAGGGCCAACCATGCGCTTATCTTTAAATGGGAGGGCGCGGTGGACTTCAAAATTACCAATATCGCCTGTACGAGGAAAAATAGTCATTTCTACAGATCCTTCACATGGGGCAAGGTCTGCATCGGGGCAATTGAAATGGCTCATGGATTTTTCTTTCTTAACCTCTTAAAGGGGGATGGTTAACCAAGTGTTTGGGTTGGTGGGGTGCTGTTCATTTCTTGAATAAGTATATCCACTTTTTGGCTTTTATCTTTAATCTGTTCAAGGTAGCTTACAGCATCTTGTTTTACATCAATGATGCCTTTGTATGCTGGCAAGCTGTCAAGGGATTGTCTAAGTGTTGGGTATTGTGTAACCGGCAAGTTAAGAACAACACAGTTATCAAAGGCCATGTCATCTGCCGTGAGTTGAAATAGGCTGTCAGTTGATTTGGCATTGTTGAACTCTGTTTTGAGTAAGCCGAGCTGGTTTGTGAGCATATCAATAAAGTACGGCCAGCTTGCATGTGGTCGGTTATCAAGAGACCAGAGTCTGAAGTCACTGCGAATTGTTGGGTTGAGTGTTGTGGCATATTTTTTAACAAGGGCGCACATGCGCACAATAAGGATGCCGTTCCCCATGTAAATACCAGCGCTATCTTCAGTGATGTCAGCTGGGTTTACATCAAGGTCTTCAATGACTGTTTGGAAATATGCAGCAGCATTGGTTCTAAATAGGCTGACTTGCTCTTCTGTTGGGGCAAATGTGCTGTCATTACTCTCTGCTGATTTGAGTGAAATTTGGTATGAGCGGTGCAAGCACTCATAAATATCGCGTGCGAGAGGGTCGCAATTGTTTGGAATGCTGCTTGGGTTGTCCCTGTATTTGACTGCTGTTGTTAGGGCGCGTCTGAGAGCTCTGTTTTTATCAGGATCGTGATGCAGCTTTCTGAAGCTTGGGAATGTTGTGAGGATAAAAGCTGAGAGCCCGCCATGTTCATCGCAGCGTCTTGAGTAAGAGACGTCGTCCATTTTCCAAAAGCTTGTAATGGGGTGCATTTTACGCTTTTCTTCGTAGGCGTAAATAAGGGATAGGTCTTGGGCAAGGGCAGCAATACGGTGGTAAGGTGTACAGCCTTCAAGGGTGTTCATGGCTTGCCATTGCTTCATGGCGTGTTCAAATAAAGTTTCATTTGTGTTGCCGCTAATATCGTAAGGCCAGTGACGGTAGCCATTTAAAAAGCCAAGAAGTTCCGATTCAAGGGGGTGTCTTGTACTTGTTGGTGGTGGGCAGGCGATAAGCTCAGGGATGAACTTGCTGAGGGATACGCTGAAGTTAAAAGAGGTGCCACTGTCATCCGTTTTTGAGGCTTCAAATCCAGTCTTTTTAAATCGCTCAGCATTAATAAACTTGATGCAAATCCATACAAAAACGAATCCTCCAAGGGTCGCGCCGCTTACAGACATGATACCGTTAAAGTACTCACCAATAGAGAGGCCGGGTTGGAAGATAAGGTAGTATGTGACACGTACAATGGTAAATACCATTAAAATCAGGCAGATAAGTAATGCGAGTCTGAACCTAGGATCATACATTGTTAATTTACAACACTTTGTTTATTTTTTATGCTTTATATTATCACATTACCTTGGTAATCTAATGACAATTTATATGTAAAAGTCTACAGTAAAGACAATAATAAAAAGCATTTTGCTACCAAAAAAGAAGGCAAAACGATGAAAGTTGGTGTCATTCTTGCCGCAACAGTGGTTGCGTCGAGCTTACATGGGGTTGCAGCCCAAGCTGCCCCTGTTCCAGGTTATGTTCCTCCAGTAAACTACCAAAACGTCCCTGATTACGCGGATGACACACGTGGTGTGTTTGTTCCAACACATGGTCAGTACCGTTTAAAAACTGAGACGGAGCTATCACAATTTAACGCGCCAATGTACGAGCGCCCGTCTTATGTTGCTGGTATGGGATCTTCTGCAATGTCTGAAGATGCATACGAGCGTGAACTGAACCGTATCAGTGCAGGTCACCTTGCCCGTGAAGCAAACTTGGATATGGTTGCACGTAACCCAAACATGATTGAACCTGCTGCCGGCCCTGCGCCAACAATGGCAAATGGTGGTGCAATGTATCAAGTAAGCCAAAACACAATGGGTTCACCTATGTATGGCCAGCCTGCAATGCCAACAATGGCTCCACAGCGCAACCCTTACAGCTACAACCCGCCTTCTGTAGCTCTAGATGTAACTGCTGGTGAAGAAATTGCTCGTGGTCAGGTTTACAAAAACAGTGTTGATATGACAAATGCACTTGTTCGTCTCCGTGAAGATCGCATTACAATTCGTCGCGCGCTTCAGCGTATGATGGATCAGATTGGTGGTGGTGACTGGACAGTAGTTTGGGATCTTGCTGAGCAAAATGCAGGTCTACCAGAGATGGAAATCTCTATTTACTCTGAAGAGCCTTTTATGAGTGTTCTTAATGCCCTTCTTGCTCGTGTTCAGTCTCGTAGTGGCCAGCCGCTACGTGTTGTACGTTATGATAATACACAGCGCCTTGTGATTACGGATCAAGCTGGTGGTAGTAACCTTGCTGGTAAGTCTTCTGCTGCTGGAATTGATGAAGATGAAGGTCTGGCTGTAACAGAACAAGTTCTTAAAGAGGCAATGGTTTCTCTACATTATGATGAGATTCCTCTTGTAGATGCTCTTGAAAATGTTGTGAGTCAAGCTGGACGTGGCCAGTGGCGCCTGCGTATGTACGCGGGGTTAGATCAGGTTCTTAAGCCTGCTCACATTGAAGAGCCTTTTGGTATTGCAATGGAGCGTCTTCTTAAGCTCTTTAACCTAAAATTTGAAGTATTCCCTGGCGGTAAGTTGATTGTTGTGACGCATAACAACCGCTTTGGTTACGGGAGTGTGAAATAATGAAAACAAAGCTTCTTTATACAACAGCTCTTCTTGGAGCGACGTTACTTTCTGCGTGTGGTGATGACATCAGTTATGTGCAGAGAGAAAGTCCTTCTAACCCTTATAAGGATTATTTAAATGAGTCTGCAGCTGTTGTTGGAGTTGGTGAGCCTGTAAGCAAGCAACGTATGAAAGCGAATGCGACGTTTAGTGTTAAAGGTCGTACAACTCTTGAAGAAGCAATGACACGTATTGCGGATACCTATAATATTGCTGTGAGATATGGTGATGGTGTGCGTACAGAAGTACGTGAAGACCTTGTTGTTGCAGACCTGACTTTTGATGAAGCGCGCTCTTACCTTGAAGATGTCTACGGTGTGCAAATTATCCGTGAGGGTGAGCGCCGTGTA
>JAYZXF010000014.1 GCA_036141575.1 Pseudomonadota bacterium
AGAGTGAGCATTGCGTCAGGATGTGTCATCCCTTTGGTTTTAGCGCGTTGCTGGTATTTACCTGCAATGGTGCTAAGTTTGTGCTTTTGGCCAAATGGAAATCCGGCTGTACGAAGTTCTTCGCCTTTTTCAGGGTTTGAAGAGAGGGGGATGATGCTGGTGCTTGGCACACGCTCTCTGAGTTTAAGGATAGCGAAGTCAGCCTCAAGAGGTTCTGCTTGATAAATGACATCTGCACGAATGGATTTTTGTAATGTTGGAATCCAGACCCATGGGATCTCAACATCTTCAATCACGTGTCTATTGGTGAGAACAGTTGTGCCACCATACAGAACGCCACTGCCTTTACCACGGCTGTATTTTTCAATAAGAACCATGCGCTCTTTAAGGGCGTTATCGCTTACACACTCTGAGGCCCAAAGGCTAGAGCTAAAGAGGGGTATTGAAAGGAGCATTAAATATTTCATGGCTATGTCTTATGTAAGTACACCAAAGGCCTTAAGGGCAAGGTGCAGGGCAAGAAGCGTTAAAACAAACTTCATGATGCTGTAGAAACGCTCATTTGAAAGTTTTTCTAAAACAAGGTGTCTACCGCACCATGTGCCAGCAAAACCAATAAGTGACATGAGAACTATAAATGGAATGTACGGTGTCAGGATTACGCCAGCAGCCATGAAGCCAATAATTTTGGTGATGTGGTTCATCATCATGCCAAAGGCGGCAGTAGCTGTGTAATTACGCCTGTCCCACCTGAAGGTTCTAAGGATGACATTGATGAAGAAGCCGCTGGCACCAATAAACATACCTGTAAAGCCACTGGCAAAGCCTGCGCTTGGTAACAGTTTATGCCCCAGCCTCTCTGAAACGGGAGGAATGGGAATCCAGAGAATAATGATAATGAACAGAACAAGGATCATAGAAAGAAGCTTTTCAGGAATCTCTAAAATGAAAGCTGCTGGAAGGAGAGCCCCTGCTAGAGAACCCATCCCAAAAAGAAGGGCAGGTTTAAACTTAATGCGAGACCTAAGTAGGTAGCAGCGGCCTGTATTGGAAGCCAGTTGTACAAAGGCATGTACAGGAACGGCCAGCGTGATTGGCATAAAGTATGGGAACACCAGCATTAGAAGAATGCCTCCACCAAAGCCAAAACTAGCTGAGGTGAAAGATCCTATAAAGCTGGCAAAGGCCATAAGTGTTAGCTCTAAGCCTGAAAACTGAAAGATTGCTTCCACAGATTATTGAACCGTTGGCATAAGGAGCATGCCATTTTGCAGCGGCGGACCACTCAGGTGTTTAATGATGGCGCGGCTTGTGCCGTTACCGTTTCTCTCAAAAATAACAATTTCTGCTGCTGTTTGTGGAGCTTTGGCAGAAAGAAATACTGTGCGTTCTTGTACGCCAGATTGTTCACCAATATTGAGGATCGCGTGGTCTTTATCAATGATACCAACAACATGTGCTTGCCATTGAACTTGTTCAAGGGCTGGGAGAGCGTCAGTCAGAAGCATTGAGCTGATATCCTGCCAAGTCTCCTGAGGGATTTGTGGGCGTGCTGCTAGGGTTGGTGAAATCACAGAAATAGGTTCTGTGATATAGCGAATTTCACCCGTGTGAAAGACGTTACCGCTATAGGTGCTCAAGGCGTAAGGCACGCGAACCTCAAACGCGTTTGTTTTTGCTGCAAGCCTGCCGAAAGAAGGAACAGGGCCTTTTGCGAGTGTATCTTTTTGTATGTTTGGCATCGCAGAAATGAGGATTTGGCCTAAGTCGCGTTTATGAATGCCTTCTACAAAAGGGTCACGCTTAAGCTCAACCTGTAAAGCATCTGCAAGCTCTGGCATTGGTGAGCTTGGCTGTACTGAAAATCTATAAAGGGGTGTGGGCTGGGTAGGCGTTGTTGCCTGCTCTACCACTGGAGCTTCACTTGCTGCTGTACAACCCAAAAGCAACAAAGCCGCACAGAGGTGTACGGCTTGCCCAGATAGGTTGAATGATTTACTCAACAAGCGTGATGTCTGCTTTTTGACGTAGCTCATTTAGGTAACCTTCAATTGTAACTTGAGTCACACGCTGCTTAAGAATCGGCTTTAGCTCATCAAAAGTAGGTGCTTCAGGCGCTTTTGTATCTTCTAGCATAACAACGTGCCAGCCAAACTGTGTTTGGATAGGTGTTTTGCCAAATTCGCCTTTTGTCATGTCTTTTACTGCGTTTGAAAACTCAGGAACCATGTCTGCTGGGCGGAACCAGCCAAGGTCACCACCGCGGTCTTTTGTTGGGCCTGTAGAGTTTTCTTTTGCAAGCTTAGCAAAGTCTGCACCGCCTTCCAATTTCTTGATAAGAGATTTTGCTTCATCTTCTGTCTTTACAAGAATGTGGCGTGCTTTAAGTTGAGGCTGTGCGTACTTTTCTTTTTCAAGGTCGTATAGAGCCATGAGAGCGTCGTCGTTTGCAGCTTGGTCAACTTTCTTTTGTAGAACCATGCGTGTCAGAAGTTGTTTGCGAACTTCGTCCATTTGCTCTTTGAAAGATGCATCAGCTTCGATGCCTTCTTTTTTAGCGGCTTGGATAAGAAGAGACTGTTCAACAAGGTTGTTTAGAACGCGTGCTTTAAGTTCTTCGCCTTGCTGTTCAATAAGCTCTGCAGGAACGCCTTGAAGTTGAGCGTCAACTTCTTCTTGTGTAATTTTATCGCTGTTGACACGCGCAATCACCGTGCCTGATTCACCACCACATGCACTGAGTGATAGTGCGAGGAAAGTCGTTGCAAATAATGCTGATTTAAAGTTCATAGGAATGCACCTGTCTTTATTATTTTTAATGTGTGGAATAGGGTGCCTTTATTGTGACAAAAACGCAAGGGGTAATTCGGAAATCCGCATCAAAAAAAAGCATAAAGTTTGGAAGGTATATATAATTAGGCATATACTGTGCATAAGTTCTGTGGTACAAGATGCGTGTGAAAACACAGAATATATGATGTTTATTTAAGAGTTGGGTTAGACCATTAATAAACTAAAAACCATTTGGAATCATAAGCTTTACCTCAATATTGCACTTGGGGAAACTTCGTCTATGCGGGCTCTGACTTTCCGTACGATTTACTGTTTCCTATTCCTAATTGTAGGAAGTACGCTTGGTGTTCTAGGGCTTGCACGTGATGATGGCCGCGGTTTTAGTCTGCCAATGGTTTCTGCAAACCCTGAAACTCTAAAAGAAGAGCTAGCACGCCTAAAGCGTGAAAACGCTATGGCTGATGAGCAGCTGAAAGTTTTCGCTGAAGAAATTGGTGTGATGCAATCTAAGGTAGACCGCTATGACATGATTGGTGAAAAGCTGTTTAACGATGAAGAAATCGGTGACATGCTTGAAGATCATGTTCATGAAATTGAAGGTCAGGGTAGCGCTGAAAAGCCTGAAATAGATAAAAACGTTTCTCTACAAGAGCTCACAGAGCAGTTTGCTCAACTTAAGCATCGCACAGAAGATTTAGATGGCGTTATGAACGACGCACTTGAACTTGTGAATAAGTCATATCTAAACCGCGCATCCAAGCCAAATGTATGGCCTGTCATTAGTGATCGTACACGTCTCACATCTGCTTATGGCTACCGTAGTGACCCGTTCAGCGGTAAAAAGAAGTGGCACTCTGGTGTTGATATTGGTGGCGGTTGGAATGTTCCAGTTGTTGCTAGTGGTGAAGGAATTGTAACGTTTGCAGGTTACCGTTTTGCGTACGGCCAAATGGTTGAAGTGATGCACCCTGGTGGGTTCGTGACGCGTTATGGTCACCTCAACAAAACAGTGGCTAAAAACGGTCAAAAGGTAAAAGCTGGTGATACAGTAGGTCTTATGGGAAGCTCTGGGCGTTCAACAGGCCCACACTTGCACTTTGAGGTGCTTGTGGGTGGTGTAAAAGTAAATCCTTATGCCTTTATTAAGGACGATCGTATTCGCATGCGTCGTTACGCAGCAAACCTAAAAGCAATGAAGTCATCTTCTAAAATTGCTTCTGCAGACGTTCTGCAAAATTGATTCATTTCATCTTTTTCTAAAAATGGCCTGACGACAGCCTCATGTCGTGTTACAACATTCAAACTTAAAAGAATAAGAAGCTCTCCTAGGGGGAGAGAACAGGGGAAATAATGAGTTTTTCTAAAGTCTTGGGACTACATAAAATTTTCGGTACACGTAACGATCGTTACATTAAAAGCCTGATGCCAACAGTAGAGCGCATTAACGCGCTTGAAGAAGAAATGATGGGGCTTAATGATGAGTCATTGAAAGCCAAAACAACGGAGTTTAAAGAGCGCCTTGAAAAAGGTGAGGTGCTAGATAGCCTTCTACCTGAAGCGTTTGCCGTTGTGCGTGAAGCTGCAAAGCGTGCGCTTGGTTTGCGTGCATTTGATGTACAGTTGATGGGTGGTATGATTCTTCATCGCGGTAACATTAGTGAGATGAAGACAGGTGAAGGTAAAACACTTGTAGCAACATTCCCTGCGTACCTGAACGCACTGACTGGCCAAAGTGTTCACGTTGTGACGGTAAACGACTACCTTGCTAAACGTGATAGTGAGTGGATGGCTCAGGTCTTTAACTTCCTAGGCATGACAGTGTCTGCTCTTACAAACGACCTTCCTCAAGATAAGCGTAAAGACGCTTACGCATGTGACATTGTGTACGCGACAAACAACGAACTTGGTTTTGATTACCTGCGTGACAACATGAGCTTTACAGCTGAGCAGCAAGTTCAGCGTGATCTTGGTTTTGCTATTGTCGATGAGGTAGACAGTATCCTGATTGATGAAGCGCGTACGCCTCTTATTATTAGTGGTCCAACAGATGATAAAACAGGCCTGTACATGGTCATGAACAGCCTAGTTCCGAACCTAAAAGCTGGTGACCATTATGAAGTTGATGAAAAGAGCAAGTCTGTAGCACTAAGTGATGCTGGTATTGACGCAGCTGAAGAGATTCTGAAAGAGCAAGGTCTCATGGAAAAAGAGGACAACCTCTACGACATGCAGCACGTGATGCTTGTTCATCATTTGACTCAATCTCTGAAAGCGCATGCTACACTGCGTCGTGATGTAGATTACATTATCCACCAAGATCAGGTTGTTCTGATTGATGAGTTTACAGGTCGTATGACACCGGGTCGCCGTCTTTCTGAAGGTTTGCACCAAGCGCTTGAAGCGAAAGAAGGTGTGCAGATCCAGAATGAAAACCAGACAATGGCATCTATTACGTTCCAGAACTACTTCCGCCTATACGGTAAAATTGGTGGTATGACAGGTACAGCCGAAACTGAAGCTGAAGAATTTGAAAGCATTTACGGTATGGGTGTGATTGTTGTTCCAACAAACATCACAGTCTCTCGCAAAGATGAAGCAGATATTATTTACCGTACAGCTGAAGCAAAAATTAAAGCGGCAGTGAATGACATTAAAGCGTGTGCTGAGAAAGGCCAGCCTGTTCTTGTTGGAACAAGCTCTATTGAGAAGAGTGAAATCCTTTCTGAGTTTCTTAAAAAAGAACGCGTACAGCACGAAGTTCTCAACGCACGTCACCATGAACGTGAAGCTGAAATTATTGCACAGGCAGGTCGCCTTGGTGCAGTAACGATTGCAACAAACATGGCCGGTCGTGGTACAGATATTAAGCTAGGTGGTAACCTAGATCTTCTTCTTGAAGGTGTTGAGGGTGATGCTGAACGCAAGAAGGTTGAAGAGAAATACGAGCAGGAAAAAGCAAAGGTTATTGAACTCGGTGGTCTGCGCGTGATTGGTACAGAACGTAATGAATCTCGTCGTATTGATAACCAGCTCCGTGGTCGTTCTGGTCGTCAGGGTGATGCAGGTTCAAGTGTGTTCTACATCTCTCTTCAAGATGATCTGATGCGTATCTTCTCTAAGAACCTAGATGGCATGATGGCGCGTCTAGATATGCCAGAAGATGAAGCGATTCAAAGCCGCCTTGTAAGTGCTGCAATTGAAACGGCGCAGCGTAAAATTGAAGGTCGTAACTTTGAAGTTCGTAAGAGCCTTCTTAAGTTTGATAACGTTCTTAACGATCAGCGTAAGACAGTTTATGAGCACCGTAATGACATTATCCGTGATGAAGATTTGAGTGATGTGATTGAGGCTTACCGCCTTGAGGCACACCAAATGACGCACGCAAATACATTTGTTGGTAACTATGCTGAACAGTGGAATGTGGAATCTTACAAGGATGCTCTGCTTCGTTACTTTGATGTGAAGCCTGACGTAGATAAGATGGTTGAAGGTGGCAAGTCACCAGAAGCAATCTTTGAAGATGTTCAAAAGCATATTGAAGAAGTATGGAAGCAGAAGAACGAACGTCTTGGTGCTGAGGTTATGCGTAAGATGGAGAAGGGTATTCTTCTACAAGCGCTAGATATGCAGTGGAAAGATCACCTGCAACGCTTAGATTACTTGAAGCAAGGTATTCACCTGCGTGGCTATGGCCAGAAAGATCCACTAAACGAATTCAAGAAAGAAGCATTTGGTATGTTTAGTGATCTGCTTGATCGTGTACGTGATGAGACTGTCATGATCACATCTCGCGTAGATATTCGTCAGGAAGATCAGGCTGAGTTTCTAGAGCAAGATATGGCTGAAGCTGTTGTATCAGATGACTCACACGTGGACTTCTCTAAGATGGATATTCCTCGTAATGCACCTTGCCCATGTGGTAGTGGTAAAAAATTCAAGCATTGCCATGGAGCCGTTGAAGCAAAGTCTTCAGAAGTCGCTTAAAACACTACTAAACCTTACTGCAAATGGTTTCATATATGCAGTGCTCAGCCTTATGTATGTTTTATACACTGCGGCTTGCGCGCTTCTTATGAAACCATTTTCGTTTTCGGTTTAGCGTGTTTTATATGCCCTGCTTTGTGGGCTAGGTTTTTCATATGAGTCATGCTATAGTTTGTGCCTAATAATTCAGTTTTGAGGAGAGAGAAGTCAAAAATGACTGTTCGTGTAAGATTTGCCCCGAGCCCAACCGGGAAACTTCATGTTGGTAATATTCGTACTGCGCTGATGAATGCGCTCTATGCAAAACGCCATGGTGGCGCTTTTGTTCTACGTTTTGAAGATACAGATTTTGAGCGTGAAGTACGCGGTGCAGAAGACCAGATGCTAGATGATATGGCATGGCTAGGTATGTCACCTGATGAAGGCCCGCACAAGGATGGTGGCTTTGGTCCTTACCACACAATGGAGCGCGCTAAGCGTGGTGATTACGAAAAAGCGTTACAGAAGCTTTTTGCAGATGGTCGTGCGTATGAGTGTTTTGTGAGTAAAGATGAGCTTGATCTTATGCGTAAGATTCAAACGAGTCAGGGTAAGCCCCCTCATTACGATAACCGTCACCGTGACCTCTCTGAAGAAGAGAAAGAAGCTTTCCGTGCTGAAGGCCGTGAAAGCGTGATTCGTTTCAAACTAAACGAAGGTAAGATTCGTTTTGAAGATATGGTGCGCGGTACAGTAGAATTTGATGCCGCTAACCTTGGTGGTGACCCTGTTATTATCCGTAGTAACGGTGTTCCGATCTTTGCCTTTGGTGGCGCGGTTGATGATATCAACCAAGAAATCTCTCACGTGATTCGTGGGGAAGACCACGTAACCAATACTGCGATTCAGGTTCAGATTTTTGAAGCTCTTGGCGGTAACGTGCCAACGTTTGCGCATATGCCAATGCTGGCTGCTGAAGATGGCAGCAAGCTTTCTAAGCGTCTTGATAGTTTTTCACTGAAAGAAATGCGTGAAGACGGTTACCACCCACTCGCGATTTTGAACTACATTGCAAGCCTTGGCTTCTCTGAAATGCCAAAAGCATCTTCAGTACAGGAACTTGCTGAGCAAATTGATATTAGCAAAATGGGCCGCTCAACAGTGCGCCTAGATGTTTCTCAACTGAAGAAAGCGAATGCAAACATTCTGCATGAGCTGCCATACGAAGGTGCAAAAGGTTTCCTTGAAAATGTAGATGCTTGGAAACTTGTGCCAGATGCTCAGAAAGAGTCTTTCTGGATGATGGTGCGTGGTAACATTGAAAGCTTTGATGAAGTTGCACCAATGGTTGAAATTTGTTTTTCTGCTGACATGTCATCTCCTGAGCTTGAAGCGGATGATAAAAGTTATATTGAAGCAGCAGTTGAATGTTTGCCTGCTTCACCATATACAGAAGCGACCTGGCAAGAATGGACAGGTGTTTTGAAAGAGAAGACAGGCCGTAAGGGTAAAGCACTCTTTATGCCACTTCGTCTTGCGCTTACAGGTATGAGCCACGGCCCAGAGCTTGCTGGCCTTATGCCAATGATGGGCGAAGAATTGACTAAAAAACGTTTAGAAAGCGCTGCAAAAGGAGCGTAAGAAAAAGATATGAACACACATACATACAAACAAACTTTACCCCTTAAATTTTACAACACGCTAAAGCGTGAAAAAGAGGAATTTAAACCTCTTGTGAATGGTCAGGTGGGTATGTATGTGTGTGGTGTTACGCCTTACGATCATAGCCATGTGGGCCATGCGCGTGTGTATGTCGTATTTGATACACTGTACCGCTTCCTAAAGGCTGGTGGCTGGAAAGCAACTTACGTTCGTAACTTTACAGATGTAGACGATAAAATTATCGCGCGTGCTGCTGAGACAGGTGAAGATCCACTAAATCTTTCTAAGCGCTTTATTGAATCTTTTAAAGAAGACATGAAAGCCCTTAACGTACTGACACCAGATCATGAACCTCAGGTGAGTACACATATGCCTGAGATTATGGAAATGATTGGTGGGCTTGTTGAAAAGGATGCCGCTTACGTCACTAAGTCTGGTGATGTGATGTTCCGTGTTCCTGCTTTTGAAGGGTACGGAAAGCTTTCTGGTAAGAATGTTGAAGACCTGCAAGCTGGTGCACGTGTTGATGTGAACGAGGAAAAAGAAAATCCTGCTGACTTTGCACTTTGGAAAGCTGCTAAACCTGGTGAACCAAGCTGGGAAAGCCCATGGGGCGCAGGCCGTCCGGGGTGGCACATTGAATGTAGTGCCATGAGCAGTAAGTACCTTGGTAAAACATTTGATATTCACGCTGGTGGTGAGGACCTTCAGTTCCCGCACCATGAAAATGAAATTGCGCAAAGTGAAGCCTGCAATGGATGCCAGTACGTTACAACATGGCTGCATAACGCTTTTATTACGGTTGATGGCAAGAAGATGAGTAAATCTCTTGGTAACTTTACAACCATTAAAAATGTGCTTGAAAACTACCATGGTGAAGCGATGCGTCTGTTTATTCTAACAGCACACTACCGTAAACCTGTAGACTTTAGTGATGATGCTCTGGTTGCTGCAACAAAAGCTCTAGAGAAGTTTTACCGTGGCCTTTACAAGTCTATGCACCTTGAGATGGATAGCTCAAACTTTAATGAAGACATTTTGAGTGAGTTTTACGACTGCCTTGCAGATGACTTGAACACGCCGCAAGCCATTGCGATGATGCACCAAGCGCTGAAGAGTTTGAATAACAATCTTGATGCAGGCCAAAACGAGCATGCAGCACGCGATCGTGCGACGCTTCTGCATATGGGGCATGTTGTTGGTACGCTTTACCAAGATCCTAAAACGTATCTAGAAGGGAAGCCAACAAGTCTTTCAAGTGATCTCAGCGATGAAGATATTGCTGCGATGATTTCTGAGCGTAATGAAGCACGTAACAGTAAAAACTTTGCGCGCTCTGATGAGATTCGTGATGAGTTGATGGCGAAGGGTATTATGATTGAAGACAGTGCGACAGGTACAAGCTGGAGACGTGGCTAATGACGGCTGAAGTTTACAAAAACATTGCTGAGCGCCGTAGCGTAACAAAGGTTCTTGATACGCCTGTTGAGCGTGATGTGATTGAACGTATTCTCACGGCAGCTTGTTGGGCTCCAAGCCATTACAGAACATATCCTTGGCGCTTTACGGTGTTTGAAGGTGAGGGGCGTCATGCTCTTGCGGAAGCTATGGCTATGGGCGCAGCTGAGCGTACTGACGGTACGCCCAGCGAGAAAGAAGAAAAGGCAGCCATGATGTATCAAAAGGCGTTTCGTGCGCCAGTGATTATTACGGTACACGCAGCTGTTGGACGCTCTAAGTTTAAAAACCCACCAACATGGGAAGATATTGCTGCGACATGCGCAGCTTCTCAGAACTTGCTTCTTGCAGCTTCTGCTGAAGGCCTTGGTGCCATTTGGCGTAGTGGTGATGTCGTGAATTACCCTGCCGTACAAGAGCTTCTAAAGCTGGATGTGCAAGCTGGTGACACCATTCTTGGTTATGTGTATGTAGGGCACCCTGACCCTGATGCTGATGCACCGATGCGCCCTGCACCAAAGGTAAATGACTTTGTAACTTATGTTTCATAAAGAATAGGTTATTAAAAAAGGCAGCCAATGGCTGCCTTTTTTCTTTATGATTCAAGCTTCTTTTTAAGCGCTTCATCTAGGTTGATTTCAGCGCTGCCCGGTGCAAGAGGTTTTTGCTGACTTTCATGAGGGAACCATCCTGAAAGTGTCAGGATCTCAATTGTAAGGGGAAGCTTGCCATCTGGCAGGCTGAATGCTTTTGTGTAAGCTTTCTGCATTTTCTGTACGCGAGAGATTTGCCCGAGTGATGTGCCGCGGTCCGGGCGAAGGTTGGCAACCCCGTGAGCGCGCATATCACCGTACATATCAGCAAATTTGGGGTAAGTGACTGTGAGTTTATCTTTATCGACAACTGGGAGTGCAAACTTAAAGGTTTGCATCAGGGCCCCCATATCTTTGATGTCTGCAAATGGGCCTGTAATACCGTTCGTATCTTTAACGTAGCGGGCACTTTCTTTCCATTCGTAGAAAGATTCTCCACCCAACATGTTGGCAATGAGGAACCCATCTGGTTCAAGGGTTTTGCCTAGAGCAAGAAGGTGTTCAGGCAGGTCATCTAGTAGATGCAAGCATAGTGAGCTGATCACAAGATCGTATTGTCCTTCTTCTGCTTTGAGGGAGGATACTTGGCCTGAGGCATCAGCAAGGAGAGCTTCTGTTACGTTTGCTGTTGGGCAAACTTTTGCGACCAGTGCTGGAATAGGTGTTGGGGTAAGACTTACTACAAGAATATTTTTAAACTCTTTCTTTGCATCCAGAATGCGGTCAACAAGGTTTTCTGCAATATGCATCTCGAGAGGAGAGAAGACGCCTGCGCCGTGGCGTTTATGAAGTTTTGAAAGAAGGCGATCTCGGCCTGTGTGTCCAAACATTTTGTGCTTTTCCATGGGTTCGTTTACTATTGAGCGCATGATGGCGTTTTTAGGAGAAACAGGCAAGGGGATTCAGCGCGTTCTTGGCGCTTTTGTGGGGCAGACTTGCCCTGTATGCCTTGCTGTAACACAAGCGGAAACGCCGCGGTTATGTTTGAAATGTTTTAGTGAACTGAAAACATGGGACAAGGTTTTTCCACCAAGGCCAACTTTGCCTGATCATATAGATGGTTTTTTCGCACCGCTCTTATATGAAGAGGGCGCAAAGAGGCTGATTCACCAATATAAGTATTCTGATAAGCGTATGCTTGCTGAGGCCTTGCTGCCGTTTTTGATGCGTGAACTTGCGACTATTGATGAAGAAATTGAGAGTGTTATGGCTGTGCCGATGCACAGGAAGCGCCACTGGTGGCGCCAGTTTAACCAGTCCTATTTGCTGGCTGAAGGGCTTGCGGCGCGTGCAGGCCTTGCGCATGAAAGTGACTTTTTAGAGCGTTCTCGTTCAACGAGGCCTCAGCGTGGATTAAGTGCAAAGCATAGGAAAAGTAACCTTAAGGGTGCTTTTAACGTATTAGAAGATATGACAGGTAAGTCGGTTCTATTGATTGATGATGTATGGACCACTGGCAGCACCATGGAAGAATGTGCTAAGGTGCTGAAGAAATCTGGAGCGAACCGTGTGTTTGCTTTGACTATCTGTTTTGTTGAACCTTAACGTTTTATGGAGAAGAGTTATGGCGAAAGTTGTTATCTATTCAAAAGAATACTGCCCATTTTGTAAGGCGGTGAAAGCCCTGTTTGATAGCCTTGATCAGGCGTATGAAAACATTGATATTGCGGAGCATCCTGAGCGCCGCGATGAAATGATTGAAAAGGCAAACGGCCGTACAACGGTTCCGCAAGTGTTTGTGAATGGTAAGCATTTAGGTGGAAATGATGATGTGCAAGCCCTGCATAAAAAAGGTCAGTTGCAGCCACTCTTGTACGCTGAAGACGCTTAAAAGCATTTAAAGAAACCTGCTTTTTAAGTTTTTGTCAGCCTTAAGTGTTTCATACACTCTGCGGCCTTAAAAACATGAAAAATCAAATTTTTATATGCTTTTACAGGTTAAAGAGTCAAAAAGCCTTGCAATTTCTATTGCGATGGGTCATAAACACGAAGCATTTATTGAAGAATGCGAGAGTTTAACCAGAATTTCGAAAGTGAGGTGACTAGGGTATGGTACGCATTGATGTTCGTGAAAACGATGTCGAACACGCGTTGCGCAAGCTTAAAAAAGCGATGAACCGCGAAGGGATCATTCGTGAGATTAAGTTCCGCCGTCATTACGAAAAGCCGTTTGAAATCAGGCAGCGTAAGAAGCGTGAGGCAGAGCGCCGTATTCGTAAATCAGAATCTCGTCGCCCAAGCTAGGCACTTTCTGAAAAGCACCCCAAGAGGGGTGCTTTTTTTATTGTAAAAGGCCATGTGAATTTGTTGAAAAAATAGGCTCCTCGTGGTACAAAAGAGCTCATAAAAATGAGGCCTTAAAAAGATATGAATCTACAAAACCCACGTGGTACTTATGATGCGCTGCCTGAGATGTCAGAGCGCCTTCGTTTTATTGAAAATACAGCAGTAGAAGTTTTTAGACGTTATGGCTACGGTGAAATCCGTACACCTGTGTTTGAGCATATGGACGTTTTTGCCCGTAACGTAGGCGATAGCACAGATATCGTAAGTAAAGAAATGTACGTTTTTGATGATCGTGGTGGCGATAAAATGGCCCTGCGCCCAGAAGGGACAGCAGCGGTTGTGCGCGCATACTACTCAAACGGTATGAAGCAAAACCTACCTTTGAAGCTTTGCTACGCGGGTATTCCAGTTTTCCGCTACGAGCGTCCACAAAAGGGACGTTACCGTCAGCACCACCAAGTGGGGATTGAGTGTTTTGGTTATAATGGCCCAGAAACGGATGCTGAAGTGATTGCAGTTGGCTTTGCGCTGCTGCGTGCTCTTGGTATTGATGAAGGCCTTTACGTGACACTGAACAGTTTGGGTAGTAAAGAAGATCGCGTGAAATACCGTGAAGCTCTTGTGGCTTACTTTGAGCCTCACAAAGAGACATTGTCTTACGATTCAAAAGAGCGTCTTGGTAAAAATCCACTGCGTATTTTGGATAGTAAAGATGAAGGTGACCGTAAATTGATTCCTGATGCTCCCAAGATGGAAGATTACTTGTCTGCTGAATCTAAAGCGCACTTTGAAGCGGTAAAAGCAGGGCTTACAGCACTTGATATTCCTTACAAAGTTGACCCGACACTTGTACGTGGTTTGGACTACTACACGCACACTGTATTTGAAATTCACAGTGATAAACTGGGCGCACAAAGCCAAGTGATTTCTGGTGGCCGTTACGATGGCCTTGTTGAACAGATGGGTAAAGATTCTGTTGCAGGTATTGGCTTTGGGTCTGGTACAGAACGCCTGGAAGCGATTATGCGAGACATGGATATGAAGCGCCGACCTGTGAGCTTTATTGCGATGGGTGAAGGCACAAGTGTTGAAGCTCTACGTATTGCAGATAAGCTGCGTGCGGTAGGCCTTTACGCTGATGTTGCTCTTGATGGCGGTAGCTTTAAGTCTCAAATGAAGCGCGCAAACAAGCTGAACGCATGCTATACCGTGATTATTGGTGAAGATGAAATGGCCTCTGGTGAATATCAGTTGAAAGACATGGATTCTGGTGAGCAGCAAGCATTGAAAGCTGATGACCTTATTGCTTACTTGACGAGAGCAGGACAGTAATTCATGACAGGCGGATATGTCATTGGTCTAGATCATCACAAAGCTCCACTAGAGCTTCGCGAGCGTATTGCCGCAGTGAGTGATGACATGCTGCTTGACTTGGTTCCGCCTCATGTCAGTGCGATGGTTCTTTCAACATGTAACCGTTATGAAGTTTACACAGCCCCAAGCGAAGACTGGTGCGTGAGCATGGTGCCTTATCTGCTTTCTGAGCGTTCGGGTATTTCTGTAGATGAGTTGCGCCCCGTGCTGTATCAGCGTCATGGACGCGCGGCGGTAAAGCACGGCTTTGCTGTGGCGGCATCGCTTGAGTCTATGGTGGTTGGTGAACCACAAATTTTAGGTCAAATGAAGAGCGCTTATTTGAAGTCTCGTGAAGTTGGCCGTGCGGATAGCTACCTTAACCGCTATCTTGAAAGCGCGCTCCGTGTTGGTAAGCGCGTTCGTCATGAAACCTCACTTGGGCAGGGAAAAGTTTCTGTTGCCAGTGTTGGTGTGGATGTGGCGAAAGATATTTTCGGTGACCTAAAGAACTGTAATGTTCTTCTTGTTGGTGCTGGTGATATGTGTGAGGCGGCTGCGCTTCATGCTAAAAACAAGCAAGCTGGCAGTATTTCTGTTGTGAACCGTACAGTAAGCAAAGCGGAAACGTTAGCTGCTAAAGTGGGCGGGAGTGCTTACGGCCTTGACCAGTTACAAGAGGTCCTTGTGAAATCTGATGTAGTGATTACATCGACGTCAAGTGAAGTACCTTTGATGACAAAAGAGATGATGTCGGATGTGCTTAAAGCTCGTAAATACAAGCCAATGCTTCTAGTTGACTTGGCTGTGCCACGTGACGTGGCAGCAGATGTTGAAAGCCTTGACGGTGTGTATGTTTATGATATGGACGCCCTTGCTCAGGTGGTGAAACAGTCTGAGAAAAAGCGTGTTGATACCATGAAAGATGCTTGGCAAATTGTTGAGGATGAAACCTCTTCATTTGTGAATTGGAGTGAAAGTCGTCAGAAGGTACATATGATGAGCCAATTGCGTGGCCATGTTGAGCAAGTTCGCCAAGACGTACTGACAAAGCTTGGTGGCACGCCTGAAGCTGAAGAAGCCACACGCCTATTTATGAACACGCTGCTACACACCCCAAGTAAAGCCGTTAAAGGTGAAGGTGTCGGCACAGATGATATTGAGAAGATGGTTGAATTTATGACGGGTGATAAATGCCCGCGTCAAAAATCTTTATAATTTTTTGAGAAGAGAGAGAAGGAAAAACCTATGGATTTAATGCCTCGTTTGGAACAGCTTGAGAAACGTCACGCTGAACTATCTGACCTATTGGGTCAGCCTGATGCAACCAATGATATGGAGCAGTTTACGCGTTTTAACAAAGAGTATTCTGATTTGACGCCTGTGGTTGAAGCTTTCTCAGCTTATAAGGGTATGCTCAGTGAAAAAGAAGATCTAGAAGCGATGCTTGCGGATAAAGATACTGATGCTGATATGAAAGAAATGGCGCAGGAAGAATATAACGCTGTGCTTAAGGCCATCCCTGAATCAGAAGAAAAGCTGAAAGTTCACCTGATCCCTAAAGATAAAGATGATGACCGTAACGTTATTATTGAAGTGCGTGCCGGTACTGGTGGTGATGAAGCCGCTTTGTTTGCAGGTGATATTTTCCGTATGTATGCGCGCTTTGCAGAAGTGAATGGCTGGAAGACAGAAATACTGGAAGAGTCTGCTGCTGAAGTTGGTGGTTACAAAGAAGTTGTCGCACAAATTACTGGTGTTGGCGTATACGCTAAAATGAAGTTTGAATCTGGTGTACACCGCGTACAACGTGTGCCTGAAACAGAATCACAAGGCCGTATTCATACAAGTGCCATTACAGTTGCTGTTCTGCCAGAAGCTGAAGAAGCGGATGTAAACATTGAGGCAAAAGATCTGCGTATTGATACATACCGTGCAAGTGGTGCTGGTGGTCAGCACGTCAACACGACAGATAGTGCTGTGCGTGTGACGCACATTCCAACAGGAATTGTGGCCCAGTGTCAGGATGAAAAATCTCAGCATAAGAACAAGGATAAAGCGATGAAAATGCTGATTGCACGTGTGCATGACGCGGAGCGTGAGCGCCTTGAAAGTGAGCGTAGTGCTGACCGTAAGAGCCAAGTAGGGAGTGGCGACCGTAGTGAGCGTATCCGTACGTATAACTTCCCACAAAGCCGCGTGACAGATCACCGTATTAACCTGACAAAGCATAACTTGGATGAAATTCTTTCAGGTGAGGGTCTCAGTGAAGTTGTTGAATCTCTTACAGCAGAAGATCAAGCACGTAAGCTTGCAGCAATGGCTGAGGACGCTGCCTAAATATGACCGTAAACCCTGCTTCTCACAGTTTTGAAAGTGCGTTGAAATATGGCACATCTAAGCTGCTTGAAGCAGGCGTTGACACCCCATCTTTAGATGCCGCAGTTCTGCTTGAGTATGTGAGTGGCTATTCTAAAGTTGAATTGATTATTCACTCTAAATCAAATATGAGCGCTGCACTCTTCCAGCTTTATGATGATGTATTGTCTCGCCGTGAGAAGAAAGAGCCAGTAGCTTACATTACTGGTGAAAAAGAGTTTTGGAGCCTTACGCTTAAAACGCATCCAAATGTACTGATTCCACGTCCTGATACAGAAACACTTGTTGCTGCTGTTGTTGGGCTAATTGCCGATAAGAATGCAGAGTTTGAGTTTGTGGATGTAGGTTGTGGAACAGGGGCTATTTCTCTCAGTATTCTTAAAGAGTTTCCAAATGCCAAATGCACAGCCGTGGATATTAACCCTGATGCACGTGCGCTTACTCTTGAAAATGCAAAGTCTCTTGGGTTTGAAAATCGCTTAACGATTTCAGGCAAACCTTGGCTTGATGGTATTGAAGAGACAGTTGATATGATCCTTTCAAACCCGCCGTATATTACGGTTCAGGAAATGGCTGAACTGATGCCAGATGTGAAGGATTATGAACCGCACCTTGCACTTGAAGCCGGTGAGGACGGACTTGATGCCTACCGCGCACTTGTGCCACAGCTGGAAAGTAAGCTGAAAGCAGGGGGCGTGGTTCTTTTTGAAATTGGCATGAAGCAGGCCGAAGATGTGGTATGCTTATTGAATAAGAATGGGATGACTGACGTACAAGTGATCAGAGACCTTGCAGGTAAAGATCGTGTGGTTGGTGCTGTGAACCCTAAAAAATAAGAAGAATGAAAGCGTTTAACATGACATTCAAACCGCTTGTTATGGCTCTATCTATTGGCCTTGTTGCCTCTATTTCTGCTTGCCAAAAATCGACTCCAACTGGCAAAGTTAAAGTGATTTCGCCATACACATTCCATATGACAAAAATTACAGATGGCCGCGAGGCACATGCAACTGCGCTTTCTGCGCTAAAATACAGTGATGCTTACCCATTTAAAGCGTCACGAATTTCTCCATTTATTACAGAAACTCTGAACGTAGATCTGTTTGCATATGAAGATGCTTATATTGATTTACACCTTGTAGACTACGCCTCTATTAAAGGGCCTAAAGAATTTACGCTCTCATATGTACTGGATTACACAGTAAGACGTGCGAAGAATGGTGAAGTGATGGCGCAAGATAACTTTATCTGCCGTGAAGATGGCCGCGCTGGGTTCCAAGCTGCTGAAACGCTCGCAGAAGTTTCCGAAGGAAAAATGCCAACAGGGCAGGACGAGAAAGTTTGGAACAGACTTGAAAAACAATGTATGATGACTCTTACAAACAAGCTGGCAGTTGAAACACTAGCTTGGCATAATGCAAAACTTGCTGAGAAATAAGAAAAAGAAAGCAGTAAAGATATGGCTTTATACCGCAATTTGATCATGGCTTCAGTAGCAGCACTCTCTGTGAGTGCATGTATGGTTACTGTTCCTGGAACAGACCAAACTCTTCTTGGCCCTGGTGGCATTAAAAAGCAGCTGACTTTCTCTGATATGAGCGGGATTACAAGCGCAATGAAGAATGAGCCTTTTGATGTTCGCCTTATTCGCTATACTGATGATCGCTCGGGTTCGAACATGGTGCCTCTTGGCACAGACGATATTATTTATGAATATGATAATGATAAACTTACGCAAGGTGTAGATGTGCGTTTGCCAGGTCTTGTGCAGAGTCATTTTAACTTTGGTGTGAGAAATGATCATTTCTATACGGTTGAAATGTCATTGAAGCACTTTAGAAACTACATTCAAACAGGAACACTCCTGACAACGCGCTTTGGTAGCTATGTAAGTGAAGTTGAAATTGAGATGCTGGTGCGTGATATCAACAGCAATGTCTTGTTCCGCGATACATATTCAAGTGAGTTTGTGACTAAACGTCCGCCAGTTGATGGACGTCATCCAAATGAAAAGCAAGATCGTAAGAAGATGCTTGAAACAATGAATGAAGCCGTGAAGCGTATTGCGTTCCGTACAGTTTGGGATATTAGAAATTGGCACCATGGTAAATATCCAAAGCATATTCAAGCAATCACGCCAGTAGATAGTGCTGATGGTATCTATCAAGAATCTTATTAAGATATAGAAAGAGGCTTATATATGAACTACGCTGAGGCTCGTAAAAACATGGTAGAGTGTCAACTTCTACCAAATAAACTGACAAACCCAGAGCTTATCAAAGCTTTTGCTGATGTACCACGTGAAGATTTTGTGGCGCAGGAAATGAAAGCTGTTTGCTACATGGATGAGTATGTAACAAGTGGCGCAAACCGTTCACTTTTCCCACCTCAAGTTTTGGCTCAAATGCTTCAAGCCTTGGATGTGAGCGAAGACCATAAGGTTCTTGTTGTGGCTTGTGGTACAGGTTACAGTTCAGCACTTCTGCGTAAAGTGACACCAAATGTGTGGGCGCAAGAGGATAATGAAGAACTCCGCGATATCTCTCGCCATATGTTTGGCGGTAAAGGCTCAGAGACAATTAATTGGGTTAAAGGTTCAGCACAAACAGGTTATAAGAAAGAAGCACCATATGATCGCATTCTTTTAAATGAGCCTGCAGATGTTGTGCCTGAAGATATTAAAACTCAGCTTAAGGATGGCGGGAAGCTTGTTGCTGTTCTTAAAGGTGCGGATGGTCTTATGGAAGCAACAGTTCTGACGCGCTCAGGTAAAACATTCTTTACGGAAACACTGTTTGAAACGCATGGTGTTTCATACGAAGCCTTTAAAGAAGAAGAAAACTTCGTCTTTTAAGTTTACTGGTATTAAAAAAGAGCCCCGTTTGGGGCTCTTTTTAGCTGAGGCTTTTAAAAGCCTGCGTTTGAGTATGCGCTCACCGAAATTGGTGGCTGAATTTGGTCGTAAATACGGTAGTACCACTCTTCAATAGCAAGGTGACCAGGGAAATCAAACTTACGAGTTTGACCTGGGTAAACGCGACCAGGAGAGATCATTTGGCAATCTTTATCTTTTTTGCCTTCCTCACAGTACTCTCTCATGCGCATGAAATCGAGAGAGACGTTTCCTTCGTTGATGATCGTAATGCCTGTGTCATCACGTTCCCACTTGAATTTAGGTGCAGGATTTTTAGGAGAGACAAGAATCAGCATGCCTGAGCTTTGTAAAAGGTCGAGACCAAAAACAACTTTATCCGTGACTTCGTTATCTTCAATTTTTACCGGTGTTGGGTAAAAACCAATACGGTACACTTTTTCCTCGTTATCTAGAGGCTTTGTGTAAACAAGGCGAACTAGTCTGTTCTCTTTAGCACGGAGCGGGAACTGGTTTGGTGCCATTAGGAAGTCTGTTGTCGCAATAGTCCGCTCATCTGGCGTGTTTTTGTTAATATCACGCTCGATTTTAACAACAATGTTAAAATCTTTGTTTTGATATTTATTGGAAACTTTTACGTTTTGAATTGGACGCTCACCCGCGCGGAAATAGCGCTGAACACCGTCTGGCGCTACTTGTGAAACTGCTGGTAGTGAGCATAGCGTCAGTGAGCATAGGAGTGCTGTACTGAGAAATTTTTTGTTTTTCATTATTTTCCCTCTTGAAAATCGCTCTTTTGTAACAGATTATACCAATATCAGTAAAAATCCAATCTTTCCTTTTCTCAACCCTATCAAGGAACACGCAAAATGTACGTTCCCAGACACTTAAGAGCAGATGCTCTTTGGAAAAACATGAAGACTGGCAAGAAAGAAACTCATCTTCTGTTAACTGGTGGTGGGTCTCTTGGTAGTTTTCAGGCTGGCCAGCTGGTGAGTCTTCTACTTGGAGCAAAGGCCACAAGCCTTTTAACTCCTGAGCGAGCCAAAGCCTATCTCTCTGGAGAAGATGAAGCGCTGGATATTTTGAAGGCAATGCCGAAGGCATGGTTTAAAATTGCTTCTATCTCTGGCGTGAGCGCTGGGGCTTGTAACTTGGCTATTCTTGGAAGTAGCCTTGCAAAAGGCCAAGAGAAGGTGAACCGCCTTGATGCGGCAGCACACCTAATCTTGTTTTGGTTGCACGATGTACCAAGTATGCCAAGTCAGCTTTTTCATGGGCGCTTTCATGCCATGAGCAAAATGCCAACCTCTATGCGAGGGTGGCTGGATTATATGGACCTGTTCACGAAAGCTGTGCCTGCTGAGATTAATCCCATCATCCAAGCTGTAGAAAAGCATGCAAACTTTGATCTCATTCGTGCAAGTGACCTGCCTTTGTATGTTGCTGTTACGGATATTTCAGCTGATCAACCTGTTATTCTCACCAATCAAAATCTGGAAGCCCGCATGATTGCTGCTTCTGGTGCCATTGATGAGTGGGGCATGCAGCCAGTTGAAGGTCTCGGTGAGGGCGCTTACCACCACAATCCGTTCATGCACTTTCTCGCAGATGAGGAAGAGCGGAGTGATGAAGACCCTGATTGTGTCTTAATGCTTAGGCTTGACCATAATTTGGTTGGATCAAAGAGTCGTTCACAAGAAGCACGGCAGGCCGCCTCCATGGTGAAAACGTTTCATGCCCCTATCAAACGGGATATTGAGCGGATTCGCAGGAAAAACAAAAAAGAAGGTCGTGTGATTCGCTTGTTTGAATCTGGTTTGAAGCGGAGTTATCGCTTTAAGCCTGAGGATAAAGCCAATACCGATCAGGCTTTTTTAGTGCAGGCTTTTGTTTCTGGCCTGCAAGAAGGGCTTGAACTTTTGGCCGGCGGCTTTAAAAAGCGCATATAAACGATAGAAAACACCGCAGAGAAATCTGCGGTGTTTTGCTTTTTGCTCAGAATATAGCTATGATGTGCGCATAATTTTGAAAGGCACTCTCTTATGCAGCACAGAACTCTTTTTGTATTTGATATTGAAACCATTCCAGACACTGATGCAGTGTATAACCTGACTGGATCGGAAGAGAAAGATGTGCCAAAGCTCCGTGAAGAGCTTGAAGAGTATCACCTCGATGTTACAAAAGGGAATAATGCTTTCCCGCGCCAACCTTTCCACCGCGTTGTAGGCATTAGTTTTGTTGAAGCTGAAATTGAGCGCGAGCGTGTCGGGAATCAGACATTTGAGAGCTATCACCTTAAAGATGTGCGCAGTGGCGGAACTGAAAAAAGCTCTGAGGAAGAGCTGGTGAAAGGCTTTTTCCAATACATGGCACGTAATACACCACGGTTGGTGAGTTTTAATGGGCGTGGGTTTGACCTTCCTGTTTTGAAATACCGTGCGATGAAACATAACATTTCAGCGCCGTGGCTGCATCAAAGTGGCGATAAATGGAACAGCTATACAAGCCGCTACAGTCCGGATTGGCATTGTGATCTGATTGAAGTGCTTTCTGATTACGGGGCTTCTGCTCGTGTTAAGCTGAACGAAGTATGTTCTATTCTTGGATTCCCTGGAAAATTCGGGGCAGATGGTTCCAAAGTGACTGAGATGTTTGATAATGGAAATGTGGATGAAATCCGTCATTATTGTGAAACAGACGTGCTGAATACATACCTTGTTTACCTCCGCCAACAACATCATACAGGTGTCCTCACAAAAGAAGGCTATAACGCTTCAATTAGTGCGGTTATTCGTTTTATTGAAACAGAGGGTGAGAGCAGAACGTACCTGAAAGATTTCCTTGCGGCTTGGCATGATGCCTGCGATGGCAAATTTTTAATGGATTAAAGAGACTGTATAGAACACTTTTTCTCTTGTTATTCGGCTTAAGTACCATTTTGTACTTGGCGCCTCATACAAGTTAAAAATTGAATCTATACAACCTCTTTTAAAAAGAAACACATTATCTGATATAAGGGGCTTGAAAAGCTCCTTTTTTTATACCATACCTTATCTAACTCGTATATCTGACCTCTCCCGTTTCGCTGGCATCTGTGCTGGTATGGGCTGTAGGTAGCGAGTTTTCTGTAAATGGGCAACTCGCCCCACATCCCAAAGGAGGTCGTTATGACCCGTACTAACATGTCCCCGCAAGTGGCACATTTGATGGAACTGCTGGAATTCGGTTCCGACAACATCTTCATGGCCCAAGGCCGCAAAGCTGCTCACATCCGCACCCTGCACCATCTGGGTGTTTGGCTGAAACGGCAAGGTGACTTCGGCAAGGGGTTTTTCACTCCCGCAGAACTCATCGAAAGGCTCGGCTACACCGTAAAAGTGGTCGGATCAGCATTTTCGTTCGCTATGTCGGAAAATACCGATGGCTCTGCCACGGTTTACACCGGCCTGACAACGGAAGACCTGGGCGGTGGTACCACACCGTGCCGGAACGTTGCTTCTGGTGAATGGGAGCCTGACCGTCAATCTGAGGTCAAAGGTGCTGCGATTCAGGCCATGCGTGAAACGCTTCTCGGCACCACTGTGCGTGAAATGCGTGAAGAAACGGCTGTTGAAGCCAATCCTGAGCAGATGAAGTTCGTCGGCGTTGCTTTGGTTCTGAAGCCAGAACACAATACGATCTATGTCGTTCACTACTATTTCTACGCCATGACGGTGGAAGAAATGGACTCGGCAATTGCGGCAATGAAAAAGCGCCGTGCTCTGCCGGAAGATCAGTGGAACCCAGAAGAAGACTTCGAGACCTATGGTCTGGTACGTCGCAACCTTCTGGATCTGGACCTGCCGCGGATGTTCCGTCAGCGCAATGAAGATGCGAAGATTGATGGTTTGCCAGTGGCACACCGCAAAGATCGCGTGCTTCTGCGTTTGCTGTACAAGCATGCGCGTCCGCTGTATCAGCAGCTGATGCAGAACAGCAAAGCGGATCCTCATGATCTGGTCGAAATCGATGAACTTCTGTCCGGCAAACGCTGGGAGAAGAAAAACGCATCATAAGATGACTTTAGCAAGCCCCCTTTTTAGGGGGCTTGTTGCTTTTGGGATTTAGGCTTATATTAAATGCATGACACATTCAAATCCGACATGCGCAGTCCTTCTTATAGGAAATGAACTTCTTTCTGGTCGTACAGAAGATGCTAACCTCAATTATATTGCTAAAAAGATGAGTGCCCATGGTATTCGTTTAAAAGAGTGCCGTGTGGTTGAGGATGACTTTGATGATATTATTCCAGCACTCAACGAGCTTCGCCAGAAGTACACATATGTATTTACAACAGGTGGCATTGGGCCAACACATGATGATATTACCGTTGAGGCGATTGCCCGCACATTTGGTGTTTCTGTTTATAGAGATGAAGATGTGGTGAAGGACTTTTATGAGCACTACGCTGATAAGGTGAATGAGAATATGCTCAAAATGGCATGCTTCCCTGAAGGAGCTTGCCTTATTAAGAATAAGATTTCAGTCGCTCCAGGCTTTGCAAAAGAAAATGTTTATAGCTTTGCAGGCATTCCAGTTGTAATGCAAAGTATGCTGGACGCTGTGATTCCAATGCTTGAGAAGGGGAAGGGCGTTATTTCTAAATCTATCCATTCGCTGGCTAGAGAGAGTCTGATTAGTGATGCTTTTGAAGCCATTCAAAATGAGCATCCCGATTTAGACCTTGGCAGTTACCCTGCTGTAAATAGTAAAGAGGGCGGCACAACTCTTGTTGTGAGTGGTACAGACCGAGCAGACGTGGAGGCGGCTTTTGCCAAGGTCGTTTCTATGATTAAAGAGATGGATATAGAGATTGTTGAAATTGTTGAGTAGAAAGAACTCAAAAATAAAAGCTCCCAGATAGGGAGCTTTTATTTTGGTGGTCGTGGCCGGATTGATGAGAGCATTGCTTTCACCCTTCGGGTCCCTCACTGCATTCGGTTTTTGCGCTGCGGGCTGTTGCCCTTGCTGTCAAACCTGCGGTTTTCGCCGGGCTTCCCCACAAAATAAAAACTCCCTTGCGGGAGTTCTCATTTTGGTGGTCGTGGCCGGACTCGAACCGGCACTGGAAGGATTTTAAGTCCTCTATCTCTACCAATTGGATTACACGACCACCGGCTATTGGTGATAGCTATTCGCATCTCGCGAACCGACGCTAATCTATACGAAAAGGGGTAGGTTGACCAGTAAAATGGGTAACAATTATCGCTAAAATGCAGAAAAGCCCCCAAATGGGGGCTTTTCAAATCGTTTTATTCTTCGCTGTCAACCTTACCTGAGGTATAGGTCTTCAGCTTTTCTTTGACAATCTCTGCGGTAATGACAATGTCTTTGCTGTCTTCCGCTTCAGGGTCAAGGTCAAACTCGTATTCCAGAATAATGTGGTTGATCACACCGTTCAGTTCACGAGCACCAGTGCCTTGGCTTTGAGCAAACTTGGCCACTGCAGTGAGGGCTTCGTCATCAAAGGTCAGGCTAGAACCTGAAATTTCAAACAGGCGTTGACGCTGCTTGTAGTGAGAGTTCGGCGGGTCCGTCATGATCCGGCGCAGGGTCTCAACATCAAGTGCATCCAAGTGGCCGCGGCTGGGCAGACGGCCAATCATCTCAGGGATAATACCAAAGGCGAACAGGTCTTCCTTGGTAATTTCCGCGTGATAATTGACTTTTTCTGCTGCTTCATCAGAAGAAGCACCAAAACCAATTGGGGTGTTGTCAGTGCCGAGGCGTTTTTCGACAATCTTTTCGATACCAGCAAAAGAACCAGCACATACGAAAAGAATCCCAGAAGTATCAATTGGGACCTTCTTAGGAGGTGCCATTGGGTTGCCACCAGGCATTTCAACTTCGACAGTTTCACCTTCAAGCATAGTTAGCAGGGCTTGCTGAACAGCACGGCCATTGACGTCTTTGCCGCCAGATCCGCCACGAGAAACTGCAATCTTATCGACTTCGTCAATAAAGATAATACCGTTCTCGGTACGTTCAACATCCTGCTCGCATGTATTAAACAGGTCTTGCACCATGCCTTCAACGCTTTTACCAACATAACCAGATGCGGTGTAGTCAGGGGCGTTATGGGCAGACAGGTCTTTACCAAGAATACGCGAAAGCATTTTCACGACAAAAGTTTTACCTGTGCCCGTGGGACCATAAAGAAGAATATTAGATTTACCAATAATCTCATCAGGGCCTGCAGACTTATTGTGCAGGCTTGCACGAAGGTGGCTTGCAGCGGCAGTTGCAATAATCTTCTTTGCAACTTCTTGACCCATGACGTGTTCGTCAAGGCGTTCAAGGATCGCGCGCGCGGAAGGCAGGCCTTCCAAAGCAAGCTGGTCAGACGAAGAAGCCTGGACGTTAAACTCCAGAATCTCTGCCATCAGCTGAACACATTGGTCACAGATATGACCTTCGGCTTGAACCGTGTGGCCACCAGACCAGACTTTCAGGTCGTTCAGCTGTACAAGTTTATCAACACCCACGCTATCAGGATTACTCGGATCGCGCTCAGGAGTTTTACACACAGAGCAAAAAATGATCGGTTGAGTCATGTTCGGACACTCCGTATAGAACAAGGAAAGGAAAAATAGATATTCGATATGAGATCTATATTAATAATAATTAGGGACAGGTAGCAAGCATAATATGAGAAAAATCGTATACGCATTACACCTTTTCGTAGGTTCAATAGGAGTTCTCTAAAAAGATGCAAAAAAGATGAAAGTTTTGTTTCTATATAAAACAACAGGATAATGGGTAAAATCACAAAAAAATCACAAAAAATGCAAAAAAATGAATTTTGTGTGTTGACAGGGAGAGGGGTTGTGACTATATTCCACATCGCTGACGGGGCAAACGCCAAACAGGCCAAGCCAAGACAGCAAATGCTAATTGACAATTGAATAGGATGCAGACACCAATAATAGCCGGTCACGCTGCTTAATAACTTTATTAAGAAGTGTGATCAAAATATATTGAACCTTGATATAAATCTCAAACCAAACCATCTGCAAGATTACAGTTATCTGTAATCTGCATACGGTGATTCGGCGAGATCGTAAGTAAATCAAGGGCATACGGTGGATGCCTAGGAGCTCGGAGGCGATGAAGGACGTGATACTCTGCGAAAAGCTACGGTGAGCTGAGAATATGCTTTGACCCGTAGATGTCCGAATGGGGAAACCCAGTGCTTAGCACTATCCTATACTGAATACATAGGTATGGGAGGCGAACCCGGAGAACTGAAACATCTAAGTACCCGGAGGAAAAGAAATCAACCGAGATTCCGTTAGTAGTGGCGAGCGAAAGCGGATTAGGCCATTGGAATGCTGTGAATTAGTTGAACGTGTTGGGAAGCACGGCCATAGACGGTGATAGCCCGGTAAACGACATGCAACAGCGGACCATCGAGTAGGGCGGGACACGTGAAATCCTGTCTGAATATGGGAGGACCATCTTCCAAGCCTAAATACTACCGAGCTACCGATAGCGTACCAGTACCGTGAGGGAAAGGTGAAAAGTACCCCGATAAGGGGGGTGAAATAGTTCCTGAAACCGTATGCCTACAAGCAGTCGGAGGGCGTAAGCCTGACGGCGTACCTTTTGTATAATGGGTCAGCGACTTATATTATGTAGCAAGCTTAAGCAAACACGTGTAGGCGCAGCGAAAGCGAGTCTGAATAGGGCGTTTAGTTACATGGTATAGACCCGAAACTGGGTGATCTAGCCATGGGCAGGTTGAAGGTAAGGTAACACTTACTGGAGGACCGAACCCACGCATGTTGAAAAATGCGGGGATGACCTGTGGCTCGGAGTGAAAGGCTAATCAAACCCAGAGATAGCTGGTTCTCCTCGAAAACTATTTAGGTAGTGCCTCGTGTATTACTTCCGGGGGTAGAGCACTGGATGGGCTAGGGGGGCCTACAGCCCTACCAAACCTAACCAAACTCCGAATACCGGAAAGTATCAGCACGGGAGACAGACTTAGGGTGCTAAGGTCCTAGGTCGAAAGGGAAAGAGCCCAGACCGCCAGCTAAGGTCCCCAAATTCTTACTAAGTGTGAAATCAGGTGAAACTGCTCAGACAATCAGGAGGTTGGCTTAGAAGCAGCCACCCTTTAAAGAAAGCGTAACAGCTCACTGATCAAGCGGTTTTGCGGAGAAGATGTAACGGGGCTAAAGTAAGATACCGAAGCTGCGGACTTGAACTATGTTCAAGTGGTAGAGGAGCGTTCTGTAAGCCTGTGAAGGTGAACCGACAAGGTTTGCTGGAGGTATCAGAAGTGAGAATGCTGACATGAGTAGCGACTAGACGGGTGAGAACCCCGTCCGCCGAAATCCCAAGGTTTCCTACGCCATGCCAATCAGCGTAGGGTTAGTCGGCACCTAAGGCGAGGCCGAAAGGCGTAGTCGATGGAAAGCAGGTTAATATTCCTGCACCAGTTGGAGGTTGACGGCGTCTATAAATTGTAATCCCTTATTGGATTGGGATTGCAGTGAAAGATGTCCAGGAAATAGCACCAACATTAGGCCGTACCCCAAACCGACACAGGTGGGAAGGTTGAGTATACCAAGGCGTTGAGAGAACTATGGTTAAGGAACTCGGCAAAATGCATGCGTAACTTCGGGATAAGCATGCCCACCCTTTAGGCAACTAGAGGGTGGGGGCACAGAATTGGGGGTGGCGACTGTTTATTAAAAACACAGGACTATGCAAACACGAAAGTGGACGTATATGGTCTGACTCCTGCCCGGTGCTGGAAGGTTAATTGATGATGTGCAAGCATTTGATCGAAGCCCCAGTAAACGGCGGCCGTAACTATAACGGTCCTAAGGTAGCGAAATTCCTTGTCGGGTAAGTTCCGACCCGCACGAATGGAGTAACGACTTCCCCACTGTCTCAACCATAGACTCAGCGAAATTGAATTCTCCGTGAAGATGCGGAGTTCCCGCGGCTAGACGGAAAGACCCCGTGAACCTTTACTACAGCTTTACACTGGAATTAGGATAAGTTTGTGCAGGATAGGTGGGAGACTATGAAACTAGGACGCTAGTCCTATGGAGTCATCCTTGAGATACCACCCTTGCTTATCTTGATTTCTAACCGTGGCCAGTTACCCTGGTCCGGGACATTGTATGGTGGGTAGTTTGACTGGGGCGGTCGCCTCCCAAAGAGTAACGGAGGCGCGCGATGGTTGGCTCAGACTGGTCGGAAATCAGTCGTTGAGTGCAAAGGCAAAAGCCAGCCTGACTGCGAGAGGGACACCTCGAGCAGGTACGAAAGTAGGTCTTAGTGATCCGGTGGTTCCGAATGGAAGGGCCATCGCAAACGGATAAAAGGTACTCCGGGGATAACAGGCTGATACTGCCCAAGCGTCCACAGCGACGGCAGTGTTTGGCACCTCGATGTCGGCTCATCACATCCTGGGGCTGGAGCAGGTCCCAAGGGTTCGGCTGTTCGCCGATTAAAGTGGTACGCGAGCTGGGTTTAGAACGTCGTGAGACAGTTTGGTCCCTATCTACCGTGGGTGTTGGAATATTGAGAAGAGTTGCCCCTAGTACGAGAGGACCGGGGTGAACATACCTCTGGTGTACCTGTTGTCGCGCCAGCGGCATTGCAGGGTAGCTACGTATGGACGGGATAACCGCTGAAAGCATCTAAGTGGGAAGCCTCCTTCAAAACTAGTATTCCCTATCAGGACCGTGGAAGACCACCACGTTGATAGGCTGGGTGTGGAAGTGCAGCAATGCATGAAGCTAACCAGTACTAATTGTCCGATCGTCTTACACTCAACAAACCGAATTACTGTATGTAGATTTCAGATAATTGATGGTTTATGATTAAGGTCATATATAACTATTATTGGTCGAGCACCTTGTTAGAATATTAAATTTCTTGGTGACCATAGCGCAAGTTCAAAACCCGTTCTCATTCCGAACACGGACGTGAAGCCTTGTAGCGGCGATGGTACTTTGTCTTAAGGCACGGGAGAGTAGCACATTGCCAAGTTTTAATATTCTAATTAGGTGTTCGATGCATCCTAAGTCATTCATAAACCGCCGCAAGGCGGTTTTTTGTTGTCTATGCTATAAAACTTACTCGTACAAGGTTTTATCTTTATTATTAAGTTATGTGCTTTATAGCTTCTTTATACGCTCTTCTTAGCACCCCTTAGCGCGCTTTTTGTTATTCTTTCTTAGTATGAGATGCCCTTTCAGATATTATTGAGTTTAGCCCTTGTATAGCCTTTAGATATTAAAGTTTCTTAATTCGCAATGATGTAACTGTTGTTAAGGTAATCAGTTCTAAGTCTACAGGCCCTTTAGAGGCCACTAGGCCCGTATGTGTTCTATTAGTGCGGGAAGGGGGGATTAAATTTAGGGGCTTGCTTGGGAGTAAGAAGTAGAAAGCCCCCTGCTTTGCAGGGGGCTTTGTTAATAGAGTCATTCAATTAACATGGGCCAAATCCAGGGACTGCACATGGTAAGAGAGAGGTATCTTCTGCAGGTGCGTTTGTACCTCTTGTAATAGCGTTAATTCGAGAACCATCTGGAAGTGTATTTACTGATGGGAATTCACCACCACTGCTACAAGCGCTATTAATAGTTGCATTGTCTATTCCACTGATATCAGCAGACTCACTAGATGCGGTACTTATTCCAACAATAACAGAATTAATTAGGCCAGGAAATGCTGTTACTGAAATACCAATGATAATTAAAACAATACCATAGTTACTGCCTTTTAATAGTAAGAGAATCAGCCCACCGAGAGCAAAGAGAAATCCAATTATGGTTCCTACGCTGCCCCTTACAAGCTCTCTTAGGTCACAGTAAACTTCATCAATATTTGCAGAAGCGCCGCCATTTGTTGCTTCTGTCACAGCAATACTGTTATTTGTAAACATAACCGCTACAGCAGCTATGGCTAATAATAAAATTATGCATGTTTTTTTTTGCATTCTCGGCCTCCTTCATCCATATAAATAGTATGGGGTAAATTTTTTGTCTTTCAAGCCAATGAAATTAATGTACCCTAATAGGTGTCAATAAATGTTACTTGTATGCATCATTATAAGTATGCAAGTGGTGAAATAGGTAATTTATTTATGTTGGGTAAAGACATGTCATTTTCTATGGGAAAAATTAAGACTTTATTAAGTGTTTTAGCCGTATTGTTATTCAGTTCTTTGGATGCATATGCGCTCTTCCCTGATCTTGGAGTTGTTGGTGATCATAGGATGATGACCGTCGTAGGTTTTGCTCAACAAGACTATTACTTTGATTTATTTAAGGTTGGTGGGTTGCAAACTTTAGCGCTTACCTTTGCTCTTATTGGTGGATTGCTTATTCTATTAATTCCTAAAAATCACAATCTTGTTACCGTTGGTTCTTATTTGCTGCTTATCTTTATTTTGATTGTTTCACCGAACCCTAGTACCCAATCTCTTTTCTTCTATCCTTTAGGGGATGTACCTGAGCGTTGGAATTGCCCGGTACCTTCTTCAGATAGTGGCTTAAGTATGGAAGAACTTTGCTCTAGGTCTGGGGACGTGAGTGCTTCTGGGCATATTTCTGATAGTTTACCTGACTATACTATGGGTGGTACTAATACAGATGGGTTTGGTGCATTTGTCCCACAACTTGTAACGATTCACTTTTTCACAGCAGTTGAAAGAACTCTACTGGAGGCCTTGTGGGGAAACACTAGAAATGCTACGCACCCTGGGGACTTGGTTGTTGGGGGGAAAACAAATGCCCTTATTGCAGATGCAACACGAAATAACCCTAATATTAAATATTATGAAAACGTTTACTCTCAATTATGTAGTAACCATACAGAGTTACTTTCTATTGGTGATTTTCCTGCAATGGGGTTAAACGCAGCTGTAGATGCAGCTGAGGATACATTTACATTCCAGGATGCGATCATTGCAAACGAGATTTATTATGGCTCAGGGCTTGAAGGTGGTGTTTATCCAATCCGTGCAGCTACGGCAAGGTTGCACCCACGCGATTATACAAAGTCTTTAAGTTTTCCTTCTGGATATAATAAAGGGAACAACTTTGCAGAAGGTGTTGTAAAATCTGTTGATGTGGATATGGCGGCAATGGCACTGTTTAATTATAAGTTAGTTAGACATAGAATGCCTAATTCTACATTAGACTTTCCACATAGCTCTGTTAGGCAGTCAAGCAGCTTAGGCTTTAGAACGCATATTTTTAGGGATTTTGCACAAAGCCAAGATTACAACTACAGTTTTTGGACAGCGACTCAGTCTAGGGAGCCTGATGCATATAGGTATACTGCCACAACGACCACACCTTCTATTCCTAGACCTGTAGATGAAACATCTAACCGCCCTAGCCCTACAGATTGGAATACCGTACATTGGAGATCTGATCATTTAGATATGAAAACAACGTCAGAAAGACCTGTAGAATATGAAGAGTTTACAGCAGATCTCGCTGAATATAGAGAAGCTCTTGCCGATATCAATAACCCTAACCATGAACTGGCAGCAGCTATGAGCAGGTATCCTGTTCAGCTTTATATTCCTTATATAGGGGTTCAAAGTACTGATAATATGGGATGGTTAGGTTCTTCTGCTGGGAGTCATAGGGGGTTATTACCAAGAACTTTTAATTCATCTCCTGATCTAGTGGGTACAGATACTGTAACGGGATCTGCTCCCAATAACGGTATTGGTAATGGTGCAAACCAAATGACCCCTGCTGTACAAAGCTGTTTAGATTTTGCAGCATTGATTACAAGTAGGAGATTCTTTGCGCTTGAAGAAATTGGTGTGATTCCTAATAGTCCTGGGACTTCTAATCCAATTGATTTGAGAACAGTTCCTAGTATTAGTGAACTTATTGCGATTGTTGAGAATGATTTAAATGCAATTACTGATGTTCAGCATAAGGTATTTGCTAATGAACTTGCTGAGCGTGCTAGAGTTGTCTTGCAAGGTAAGGGCTGCCAAATGAATGCTGCTGGCACCGATTGGGTTGGCGGTAGCTCGTGTTCTCGTACAAGTCCAGATGATGGTGACCCTGAAGGTAAGGTGGCAGAATTTATTTGTGAAACTATGGGTTGGAGTACTGGTTGTGCTATTCATTCTAGTGTGCAATCTGGATTCAATATGGTTGTTAATGATTTTAGCAAATCTATGAGCTCTGCTCGATCTGGGAACTTTGCAAGCATTAGTGCAAGCCCTGGCGGTGCAACAAGTCATGGAGGATTCAACTCATACTCTGCGGGGGTTGGTGATTTTATTGTTAAATACGGTTTAATGGTTGCGTCACTTGTACAAGGGTTTGTGTATGGTGCATACATGAAACTTATGCCAGTTATTATTGGTTACGGTATTGCCCTTATACTCTTTATGACGCCATTTGTTTTCTTGATGGGAATTGCCGTTCCTATGCAAGCACGATCTGTGTTAGTTGCACCAATTATAGCCATTGCTTTCCTAAAAACAGTGTCTATTGCTCTTGTTGTTGTTGACCATGCATTTGTCTCTCTTATGTATTGGGTGAAAGCAGTCAATGTGTCAGACCGAGATCTTTATGAAGCCATGCTTATTATGGCGCACTTGACGGCAAGTGTTAGCTTATTCTCTCTAGCTGGTCTTCTTCTGTTTGGCCTGAATGATCCAGGATCATTTGTAAAGCACCTAGCTAGCATGGATAAAGCAGGGCAAGTATCCTTCCAAGAGGCTATGGCTTATGGTGCAGCACCACTTGCAGCCACTAAGATGGCAACAGGTCTTGCTAAGAAAGGTGTGGGCGCAGTAACAGGCGCAGGTGGCGCTGCTGTAGAGAAGGGTGGTAAGTTGGCAGGCTCTCATTATATGAAAGATGGCAGAAATATGTCTGAGGGCATGCAAGAAACGGTTTCGAATATGGCAACTTCAACAGGCCTTATGGGCGCTGTACATACGGCGATTGGAGGCAAAGCTTTTGCCAGAGGTTTAGCAGCTCAGGCGGATAAAGCAGATGCTAAAGAGAAATTTAAAGATAACTTATCTGATAACTTTACGGTAGATGGTAAAACCCTTTCGGCAACAGCAAAAGCTGAAAAACTTGCGGATAAGCAAGCTGCAATTACTGAAGATGCAGCCATTGTGAGAGGACGTCGTAGAGAGATTGCTGAAGCAGGTACAATTGATCAGGTACGTGCTCAAAGTACGGCACTGTTAGATCAGCAAATGCGTAGATATGGAGATTCTGCTAATACTAAGCCAAATGGTACTGGTCCAAAAGGGTCTCATGCTGTTGAATCTGGGCAAAAAGAACTTGAGTCACAAGCGAAGAAAGTGGCAGAAGCCTTGCATGGTACAGCTGCTGCTATTGATGCTGCAGGTGAAAAGGCAAGAAAAGCAATTGCTCAATCATATGAACGTGGCACAAACAACGAAGACTTTGTGCGTGATGTTGACCAAGTTAAAGGTGTTGGTTTCAGCGGTATGAAGGAATCTATTGCCAGAGAAGTTCTTGGTGATGATAAGGTTAAAAGTGGCCGTATTGAAACATCTAAGAGTGGTGAAAAATACTACATTGCCGATTATCAGAAAGTTAAATCTGATAAACAGAAGCAAGCACAAGATGACCTGATTAAATCGAAGTTGGAAACCTTATAATGCTGAATAAATAGATTGTTAATAACATGAATAATAAAAATAATTGGTTTATTGATAAAGGGCAGGTGCCAAGTCTTCAATATTCTTGGCCCCTGTACGGTATTAAGTTGGCAAGTTCTATCAGTTTTTCTGATGATGTTTATGTGTCAGGACACACCTCTGCATCTGATGGTACTTATCATTATGGCGCAAACTTTTACCAAACAATTCCTCTAAGCCCTCTTTATGCAAAAGATTTAAGTGGTCGTATTATTTATTTAGGCTATGGACCTGAATTTAAAACGGAAGAGGATTGGAAGGTTCAAAAAGATATATTTTTCCCTCGCTTTTGCGAAAGTCTTGCATATGAAGCTTTAGAGCAGCATGGTATTGAAGAGCAATTTTTTACTACTTTTCGCGGTTTAGAGGCATCTCTGAGCGAATCTGCTATTGTGAGCGGTATGCCTGAAGATCGCGTTGCTTTAAGATATAAAAACCCTAATTTATACCCTTATAAGTTAAGACTGGATACATTCTATGCAGATGGTTGGAAGATTCCTCAAACTCAATATCTTTATGTAAAGTCTGAGGGGGTAACTTTGACAGAAACAGAAAGTGTTGCAGCAGATTTTTGGGCAAAATGGGATGGACGCAGCAACCTAAATTATGAACAATGGTATGAAAAGTATGATGGAGAGTCATGGTTTGAGTCATTATTTGAAAAGGGAGTAACTGTTATCCCCACCGTTGAGGCATTTAATGGCTATAATAAGGTATCAAAAGACTTTGATCTTGAAGATTTCTGGCCTGGTCGTGCCGTGGCAGGTTTGCATAAAGTGGTTGGAATGGAGCCGAGTGAAGCACCTAAAGGGACAATTTTAGAGGTTAAACGTCCAGGACTGGCAATGAGTCGTCGTATTGAACCTGCACAAGTTATTGTCAGTGATGGAAGCCATTACCTATCTCCTCACGCAGAAGATCCTGAGCCTTACTTACCAGACCTGCGTTTACCTCATACAAGGTGTATTGCCGAATGGGGGGCATGCCATTTACCAACGCACCCTCGCCATTTTGAAGAGCCAGCGTTATGGGGGTGGGATAAGAAAACAGGTAAGTTTATGCAACTCTCAGGGCCTTTATGGGATCCGCTTCATTACTATTACAAAAGCGTTGATAATGTGGTGAAGGCTTTTAAAAATCCTTCGAAGGATAATCCTGAAGTCGTACCTGTTCCGGATGAAATGAAGCTTAAGTTTTATCCTATTTCTGTTATGAATGGGTATGATGTTATTGATGAAAATACGTTCAATGCTCGAAGAAATTCGGGTGTTGCGATTAATTCATCAATCCGTAGAAAGCCTCTAGCAGAAGAGTCTTCTACTCTTGGGTATCATCCATTACCTATTGAAATTGAGTATGAACTTGATAACTGGGTATTGCCGGAGCTTGCTCCTAAGCATAGGTTAAGTGAACCAACTCCATCACCTAATATATCTAGACGCTTGCTTCCTGTTATTCGTTCCAATGTATCTCCTAGTTATTATGCAAAAGAAGTGGAAGGGCAAAAGCCTTGGCTCTCGGATAATGCAAATTTAAAAATTGCAACAGGTAGAGCGTTGGAAGACTATCCATTTTTAGCCAGGTATTTAGGCAATGAAACTGATTTAGATAAAATTTCCAAATGGGTCAACTTGCACCTTGAGCATATTAGCGATGATTTAATGCAGAGCTCTGCTCATCAGCTTTGGTCTGATGATAGGAGCGATGATTTTGATAGGCAGTCTCCAGGAATTTATACAGCCCTTATGGATATGAGAAGTACAGGTTTGGATATTATGAGAATGCGCCATAGGCTTTATAGAGAAAACCGAGCTCTTTATTATGCAGCTTTCTGGAATATGTCACCCTTGGAAGATGTTTTAGGAGAGTTGAGTTATCTTGAGCATAAAGAAAGTGTTCAAAACAAAGTAGAAGGACAGAATACAAACGAGCAATATCTATTAGATGAGAGCAACTTGAAAAGCTCAGAGTTAGGCGGTTCTCTCGATGAAGATGGTAGCTTTTAAAACTCCTCTTTTCTGAAACCGTATGATGTCATAAACTATATGCATCAATATAATAAGAAAAGAGGGTACCACCTATGCGTCCTGCTGTATTAACTGAATTAAGTTATCAAGCACATC
>JAYZXF010000015.1 GCA_036141575.1 Pseudomonadota bacterium
GAAGAAGTGCAAGAGAAAGTCAACCTTGTGTTTGTAACGGTTGACCCTGAGCGTGATGACCCGAGCTTGCTTGCACACTACCTTCCAAACTTTAGTGAAGACTTTATTGGCCTTACGGGTTCACAAGAAAATATTAAGAACATGGCAAAAGTCTACAAAGTGTATTACGCCAAGGATGAGCGCTCTGATTTAGATGCGCTTGGTAACTACCTTCTGAACCACAGTTCATACATTTATTTAATGGATACCGACGGTGTGACAAACCTTGGCTTCTTTAAGCATGAAGCGCCTTCTGATGTGATTCGTGATGGTGTTTTGCAGTTCGCTTATAAATAGGTGTCAGCTTTTTTCTGGCCTGACATTTTTTGCCTAAGGGACATAGAATAATTTTTTCATAAGTACGTAGGTTATTAACAAAACCAATACGTAACTTGTGAGGTGCACCTATGTTCACAAAAACCATTGCTGACTCTATTGTTGGGTACTATGAAGCTGCGACACAGCAAATGCATGAGCAGTTTGAAAAGAATGTTGAGGACTATCAACATTATGTGCATGTATCGCACGGTCTTATTCATAAAGCAGAAGCATTGGTTGGCCTTGTTGGTGAACCTGAGAATCCTGGTTTCCCAATTGAAAGTGTGCCCGAGCTTGGGGATGTTGTTCCACAGCTTGTGGAGCAAGAGCCTTCTAAATTTAAGAACAAGGGCATGCGTTTAATTTACGCAAACCCAAAAGAACTATTGGTTGATGCCAATTCTATTTATTACTCATCAATTCAAGAATCCGTAATTCTCTGCTTTGACGGTTCTGTCATTGCGTCACGTATTGGCTATGAGGGGACGCGTCCTGTGTACGCGGATGTTGCTGCGTTTGATACGCTGAGACACCTCATTCGTTCTGACCGCTTTGGGCCGACGGCTCAAAAAGAGATTTTCCATAACTACTTGCTCTATACAAAGGGCAAGGGCGTTGAAATTGAACATATGCACGTGGGTGCAACAGCGGCATAAGGCAGGCTTAACGAGAAAAAGAGAAGGGTGACATATATGGTAGGGCAAACATTGGCAAAAATGGTGGTGAATTATTACAAGCAGCGTGCCGAGTTGCAAACAGCAGAATATGAGAGAGCTCAAACGCAAAAGGAAAGGCAGAAAAATAGCATTATGGGTCGTGCGCAGGCCGCGTTTGCTATGAGAGGGAACATTGAGATTCCTGTCCGTCGTATGGGCGCTGTTCCTGAAATGAGAGATGTGATTGCTTGCTTGACCAATAAAGTGGCTTCACTAAATGAAAACGGAATCTTCCCAATCTATGCCGACCCGCAAGAGGTGGAGAGTCATGCAGGTTCTCAAGAGAAAGTGGCGCAAAGCGTTGTGCTATTTTGTCCAGGTGGATCCATCATTGTTTCTACAATTGGTTATGTGGACGGGCTCCCTGAACAGGCAAAAGTGGTGGACTTTGAAACCATTGAAGCTCTGGGAGCTGCTAAAATGTTTGATTCTGCGGCCTTTTCAGATATTGCCATGAACTACCATCTTGCTATGCAGTACGGGGAAGTGAACATTGGTGATGTTGTGATTGGTATGCCAGTGGTTGAGACTGAAGAGGCGGCCCCACATATTCAAGAAGTACGTGAAGAGCAGCGCTGGGAAATGCTTGAACAAGAAGAGTAAACCGTTTCATCTTACCTAAACCCTACCCGGTATGTTGCCCTTAACGTAACAGGTAAGCATGAAAAACACCCCGCAGACAGCGGGGTGTTTTCTTGTCGTTTAGCCTTTGCGCAGTGCTTCAAGAACAGCATTAAAATGGGGCTGCTGATCGAAGATATCTGCAATGGCGCGTCGTTCAGAAAGAAGCATGTTGATGCCTTCAATCGCCATGTTGAAGAACTTATAAGTATTGGTGAGCTTAAATTCTGCGTTCACCGAGCCTTTACCAGAGCGGTGCACCTTGGCTTTAATCAAAAAGTAAGGGGTGCCACGGCGATCATGTTTAATCGCGCTGCTTTCAATGGTTAGGCCATTAATGCGCTGTTTTGCCAGTGCACGGCCATACTTTTTAGCCATGTAGGTTTTAAATGCAGTTGTAAACTGTTGAATTTGGCTTGGGTTCAGGCTTCTGATCTCGCGACCAAGTGCATTATGCGCAAGGCTTCTCATATCACCAAATTGGGTGAGAATGCGCTCAAAGCGACTTGTGCGTTCTCCAGCAGGCTTCGTGACAGCTTGGGTCATCGCTGCAAACAAGTTCTGCAGGTGACGCTCAGCTTCAGCTGTGCTGGCCAGAGCCGGGGAAGCCGCGGCAAGGGCTGCAGTAGCGGCACCAAAGGCCAGAAAATTTCTTCGAGAAAAATTCAATTTCATGAAAAAGAACCTCCAGGCTTAACGTACAGCTGTCTGAACAGGACTGAATAGGTGGAGTGATATGTTGTCATAGGGTTTTCTCCGAGATAGAGAAGAAAGGGAATAAGATCTTTATCACTCTATGGATACCTGCTGAGGGTAGGAGGTGTCAAGCAGGAGTACAAAAAAAGAAAAGCACCGTAATAGTGCTTTTCTCTGAAATCGATTTAGGCTGGGCGCACATTCAGCAGGGTTGCCCTGATAATAAACGCAGTGGCGCTACTATTGATTGTTTCAAATTGGGCAGATTCAATGATGACAGCGTTACAGCCATTACAAGAAGCAATGTCTTGCAGCAAATTTTCACGCGCCAACTCTTTTTCTTTATTCATTTGAAAGCGCGTTACATCATCTTTGGTTACATCTGAATCTTCACCATCAGCACCTTCAGGTTTGTCGTTGGTATAACCCATAACAACGCTCATGGCGAGCTTTTGAGGTTTGGTATCCGTTGGAATTTCATCCATGCTGTTGAAGAAGGTGACGCCGTCTTGGGAAGTGTTCACGAGAAGCATTATGTATCTCCAATATGTCAGAGGAAAGGAAAACAGGTAGAGAATATCCTTGTATAGTCTCTGTTGCATTCTAGTGTCAACCTTTGGCGTACAATTGGGTAAAAATGAGGTTCTAGATTGGGATAGGGGGCGCTTTTCGTTATAGTGAATACGGTTAACCGCAAAAAAGAAATAAGAACATGCCGAAAAAGACACCTAAAACATCTATTGATGCTCTTGCGTATCACTCACTTCCAAAGCCAGGAAAATTGGAGGTTTTCCCATCTAAGCCTTTGATTACTCAGGATGATTTGAGCCTTGCTTACACGCCGGGAGTGGCAGATGTGTGTAATGTGATTAAAGACGACCCTTCTCAGGCAGGTCTTCTCACAACAAAGAGCAACTTGGTTGCTGTGATTACCAACGGTACGGCAGTCCTCGGGCTGGGTAACATTGGTCCACTGGCCAGTAAGCCTGTGATGGAAGGGAAAGCGGTCCTCTTCAAAAACTTCGCACAGGTGGATTGCTTTGATATTGAAGTCAACGAAGATGACCCTGACAAGCTTGTTGATATTTGCGCCGGTATTGCGCCAACATTTGGCGGTATTAACCTAGAAGATATTAAAGCGCCAGAGTGCTTTATTGTAGAAAAGAAGCTTCAAGAGAAACTCGATATTCCAGTTTTCCATGATGACCAGCACGGTACGGCGATCATCTTCCTAGCGGCGATTATTAACGCCACAAAACTGAATAAGAAGAAAAAATCATCGCTTAAAGTGGTGTGTAATGGTGCAGGGGCTGCTGGCCTTGCCTGCATGAAGATGCTCCATGCGTGGGGCGTGCCGAAGAAGAACATCACCATGGTGGATATTGATGGTGTGATCTATCAAGGTCGTGAGCAAATGAACCCATATATTGAAGAGTTTGCGGTGAAGACCAAGAAGCGCAAACTTGAGCAAGTGATTGACGGTGCGGATGTGTTCCTCGGTGTTTCTGTTGGGAATGTTCTGAAAGAGTCTATGGTGAAGAAAATGGCGAAGAACCCTGTGATCTTTGCTATGGCAAACCCAACACCAGAGATTATGCCAGACGTTGCAAAGAAAGCCCGTCCAGATGCGATTGTAGGGACAGGTCGTAGTGACTTCCCGAACCAAATTAACAACGTGCTGTGCTTCCCGTACATGTTCCGTGGTGCCCTTGATGTTGAAGCCACGTGTATTAACGATGAAATGAAGATTGCAGCGGCAGAAGCCATTGCTGGCCTTGCACGTCAAACAGCAGACCATAGCCTTGTGAGTAGCTACAAGAACGCTGAGCAGCTGAAGTTTGGCCCTGAGTATATTATTCCGAAACCGTTTGATCCGCGCCTATTGAGCGTAGTGTCTCCAGCTGTGGCAAAGGCTGCGATGGAGAGTGGTGTTGCTCGCAAGCCATTAGCTGATATTGCCGCATACACAGAGAGCTTGCGTGGCCGTGTGGATGAAAGTTTTGGCATTATGCGCCAAGTCTTTATGAAGGCAAAAAGCAACCCACAACGTGTCATCTTCCCTGAGGGCGAAGATCCGCGTGTGCTTCGTGCCGCACAGCAGGTGATTAATGAAGGCATTGCAAAACCAATTATTATTGGCCGTGAAAAGATTGTCAAAGAACAGTTGAAAGCTTCAGGTGTTACGATTAAACCGGGTAAAGACTTTGAGTTTATTGACCCAAACACTTACGACAAACTCGACCATTACGCCGAGATTTATTACGGCATGCGTAAACGTAGCGGAATGCTGCCACCTGAAGCCGCAATTGCTCTACGTAGCCGCTGGACAGCCCTTGGCGCTGTAATGCTACATGAGAACGATGCAGATGCCATGGTAGTTGGTGTAACAGGTCGTTTTAGTAAGTTTGCCCGCGCCATTCAGCCGATTATTAAAGCCCGTGACGGAGTGCAAAACTTGTATGCTCTTCAATTGGTTATGCATAAAGGGCGTATGTTCTTTATTGGGGATACCAACGTGAATGTAGATCCTTCACCTGAGCAAATTGCTGAGATGACGCGCCTTGCACATGAAGAAGTGAAGCACTTTGGTATGGAGCCTCGTTTTGCGCTGCTGAGTCACTCTCACTTTGGCTCTCATGAAAATGCAAGCGCAGAGAAAATGCGTCAGGCGTACCGTTTGATCCGTGATAATCATCCTGAGATTCTGGTTGAGGGTGAGATGCAGGCAGACGCCGCTCTGAACATGGAAATTATGGAACGTACATTCCCTGATAGTCAGCTGACTGAGCCTGCAAACGTATTGATGATGCCAAACCTAGACAGTGCCAATATTGCCTTTAACATGGTGCGCAGCATTATGCGTAGCGGGGAGACGGTTGGGCCGATCCTTCTGGGTATGGAAAAGCCTGTGCATATTCTAAATGTAAGTGCCAGCGTGCGCCAAATTGTGAATATGACAGCCCTTGCTGTTGTAGAGGCCAGTGCCAAGCAAGAGGGGTAAAAGATCAGCTGTATTTTCAAAATTATTGTTGGGGTATGCATTTCCGTACTCATGCATACCTCTGCTTTTTCAATAAATTTTGTTGCAGCAGGGGCACCTCGGCCTTTGGTAAAAGAGGCGGATTGGAATAAGCTTTTTCAGCATTTAAGTGAAAATAGCATTCATACGTTCTTTCCAACGTTTCAGTATCAGGAAATACCAAAAGCAAAATCATATGGGTATGAAGCTTTATTTGGGGCAAATTGTTCATCAGAAGGTACGGCTTTTAAATCCTTAAAAGCCTATGGTATAAAACTTATATTACCTACTGAAATTCTTTATCCTACAATAGGTTCAATGAACTCAAATGTTTCTCAAGACCCTTTACAGAAAGTGATTTCTTGTGCTGGAGGTGTCGAGAATATTGCAGGCATTACAAGCTATGATGAAGCTGTGTTACATGGAAAAACTTTAGGTGAGGTGGAGCATTTATATAAGCATGTTAAGCGCATTGCACCAGAGATTCCTGTTCTAATGGTGCATGCACCTATTGTGCTAGATAAACCTCAGTTTCAAACTGTAAAACTTACAGAGGCGTATTTAGATAAGGTGAAAGAGTTTTCAGTATTTTCTGATATTGTTGGGTTTGATGTATATCCAGTACCAGCTCTTGTGGCGCAGGTAGCAACGCCCAAAAATAAATTGAAAAGCTATGAAGGTGCGACTGCTGTAGCGGAGTATGTACACTGGATGCAGGAAAACCTAGGGGATAAAGAGCACTTGATGGTTCTTCAAGGATTTTCTTATGATGATTTATATGATGAGGCGTTTTTGAAAAGAACAGTTCCTGAAAAGTTGAGGGCTTATGTTAATGCACCAACTTATGAAGAGCTAAGCCACATGGTACGTGTTTCCAAAGAGCAGGGCGTAAATATGATTGTTTGGTGGGGGCAGGGGAGTTTAAAGTCTATCACGCAAAAGCCTTGGCCAAGTATTTTAGAGATATCTGCTCATAAATAGGCGTGTATACATTGTTGTGTAGAGGTTAACTTCATGCTATAACAAGGATACTTTCACCCTATCTTTCCGTTTTCTTTTCAAAGGAGTCTCCTTGATGAATACGCTCACATCCGTTCTTGTGAAAACACCGGCGCTGGATGGCATGCTTTATACGGTTCGTATGACACTGAATGATACGCCGATTGGGGTCTATCAGGCCGTGACACCAGAGGTGTATGAAACGCCTTTTACATCCATGGAAGATGCGATCTATATGGATGTTCCGCCGTCAGCGCACAACGGTATGAAAATTGCGCCTGAACTTGTGGCTGAGGGCCTCTCTCATGGCTTTCCACAAGAAGTTATGCAACCGCTTCTGTTGATGCACATTGAACATATCATTCGCGATATGGAAGGTGTTCGTCACATTCCTGTGTTGAATGATCCGTTTTGTCGCATTCGCCAATACCAAATCAGTGATACACGCTGGCAGTCCTTGTGGGTTGAACTGAAAGCACGCCTGTTTTAAGGCATAAAATCGAATAGAGCGCCCCCTGCAACAGTAGGGGGCGCTTTTTGTGGCTTGCCTTTATAACCCCCTTGAAAACAGCGGCATTCCTTGTTAGCTTAGTGGCATCTAAGTACAAGATTTACGTCTATACATATAACAAGAACGAGATTGAGGAGGGAAGATCATGACAGCGCCATCAGATCCTAAACAAGCACGCCATGACTTTCAGCCCTTAACAGACACGCTTTATAAAGAGGTTTGGGACGCTTTACGTGAGGAAGACCAGGCTGGAAGCGTTGTTGAAGTTCTTCTTACTCTTCACCCGAGTGATATTGCCGAGCTGATTGATAAGCTTCCACCAGAGAAGCGTGAGTTAATTGTACCGTGCATTCCCAAAGATGTATTAGGGGAAGTGCTTTCTGAGACATCTGATGCGGCGCAAGAAGGGCTTGTTGAGCAACTCGCGAATAAAGACCTTAAACAGGCTTTTAAACAACTAGATAGTGATGATGTTGTTGATATCGTCCAGAATATGGATGGTGAGGTTGCTGAAAAAGCCATTAAAGCGCTTTCTAAAGAAGAAAAACAGCTGGTTAAATATGAAGAAAATACAGCTGGATCCCTCATGCAGCTTGAGGTTTACAAAGTTCCACTGGATTGGACAGTTGGCGACGTGATGGCGGATTTCCAAAAGCCGCACGATAATTTGCCTGATAATATTCATAGTGTCTTTATCACTTCTCCAGATAGCGTGTTGGTAGGGAGTATTTCCCTTTCTCGTTTGGTGCGTTTAAAGGCGAAAGATAAGCTTCTAGATGTCATGCGTCAGAACACATATCGCTCTCTTACAAGTGAAGATGTAGACGGCGTAATTGAAAAGTTTGAAAAGTATGACCTGATTGACTGTGCTGTAGTGGATGAAGCAGGGCGTCTGGTGGGTATGATTACTATTGATGATGTCATTGATGAAGTTGAAGAACGTCATGAGAAAGAGCAGCTGAGAAGTGCTGGTCTTGATGGGTCTCAAGATGTGTTTGCTCCTGTCGCAGATATTACAAGGCAGCGACTGCCGTGGTTGATTGTAAACTTATTTACAGCGGTTCTTGCCTCTCTTGTTATTGCCCTGTTTGAAGAGCAAATTGCAACACTTGTTGCGCTTGCGGTACTTATGCCGATTGTAGCGAGTATGGGCGGTAACGCAGGCACGCAGACTTTAACGGTGACTGTTCGTGCTATTGGTATGGGGCAGGTGACATGGCAAAATGCCTTCATGCTCCTTAAGAAAGAGCTCACGGTTGGCAGTTTTAATGGTTTATTCCTCGCATTTCTTCTCGCGATTGGCGCATGGCTGGTTTACGGCAACTTCATGCTCGGTGTGGTGATTGCCACTGCAACGGTGATTGTGCATGTGCTGGCTGCTATTGCAGGGTATTTGATTCCTGTGACACTTAATAAGCTCGGTAAAGACCCTGCAGTCTCTTCTGGTGTTCTTCTCACCACCATTACAGATGTGGGTGGATTCTTTGCTTTCTTAGGGCTTGCGGCTGTTCTTCTGCTGTAAGTTTATGATTAATGGAGATTTCCATAAAAGAGTAATGCAAGCTTGACTTGCTTACTTTGTGTTCCTTTTGATCGTTCCTCTTCTGGGAACGAGGGAATGCTTTTTCTTGGAGAAAAAAGATATGACTTATCAAGCACAAGTGAAAGACACGTTCAGAATCATTAGCAAGATGCTTCGTGAAGCATTTGGCTATCTGGTCACTCTTTTGCTTCTGGCAGTTCTTGTGGGCACTGCTGTGGCGTTTATGGAGGTTTCTTCATGGACGTTTATAGAGGCCTTTAGGGTGACGATCTCTATTGGGTGCATCATGATTATTGGCGGCGGCTATATGATCGGTTGCATGTGCCTGGCTGTGACAGCCTTTGACCGGAACGCCCCATCCCACCGTGGTGTCAACCATATTGGGGGGTGGCTCGGCGTGATTGGCTTCTTGAGCCCTTTGACGCTGTATCTGCTCTGAAAATCGAAAACACCCCGCTATTGGCGGGGTGTTTGCTTTTTTTAGAAGGCTACTACACCCCAAAAAGTGCTGATCGCAATTGCTCTAGTTCTGCCTCTGGCTGTTGGTGCTGACGTTGGCCGTTTGATGTGTAGAAAAATTAAAACCCCCTCGGTTGAGGGGGATTTAAATGGCTCCGATGACAGGACTCGAACCTGTGACCCAATGATTAACAGTCATTTGCTCTACCAACTGAGCTACATCGGAACAATATTTTGTATCCCTTGGCTTCCTTAAGTTGTGAAACCAATGGAGGCCGGAGTGGGATTCGAACCCACGCATGGCGGATTTGCAGTCCGCAGCGTTACCACTTCGCCATCCGGCCTGTGGGTTACGAGGAATACTTTTATCTAAACTCTCTGTATACGTCAATGGGGAATATGAAAAAAAATCACATTAGTTTTCTCCTGACAGTTTTTTCAGGAAATGGTTAAGGGGGCTTGTTTGTGGGCATTTTAATTTCTGACAGTTGTCTGACAGGTTTGAAATATAAAGGAAAAGCTTGAAAAACTAGGGGTTTTGGAGTGCTTTTTAGAGGGGGGGAGTGGTGTGCAAGTCTGCAACAGGGATGTAATAGTTTGTTACGAAAAACATAATAATTTGACTCTTCGGAGTCGGAAAAAGATGCACATGGGAGATATGAATGTGTTATTCTCTCTAGTGCACATATGTGTCGAACAGGTAGGTGAGACACGTGCCAAAAATAACGAAAGGAAAATCGCGATGAAACTCATGAAGCTACTTTCTGCTACGTGTGCTGGTGTAATGGCAGCCGCGTCAGCACAGGCAGCAACGCAAGGTATTGCAGGCCCAACATCTACGGGTACCCTTGCTGTAACAATGGACATTCTTGAAGAAGTAAAAATTAGTAACCTAGCGGATATCGCTCTTGGTCAGTATGTACCAGGTGGTGGTGACCTTACAGGTACTTCTCCAGTATGTGTTTACTATAACAACGCAAACCAATACGACATCACACCGACGTCTGCAAACTCTGCAGGTCCTGGTTACCAGCTTAACCTTGGTGCTGATAACGTAGCGTACACTGGTGAATTCCAGAACGACCGTGTTGGTGCTGGTGCCTTTACGGCATTTAACGAAACAACAGTGTACACTGTAAACACTGCAACAACGACAGATGATGACTGTGTAACTGCGACTGACAGTACGTCTACTCTGCGTGTGCGTGTAACAGATACTGGTTCACCACTTCCTGTGGCGAACGGTTCGTACTCAGATACAATTACGCTTGTAGTGGTTCCAAACCCGTAAGCTAAGATTTGTACATGTCTGAAAGGGCCCCGCATGGCGGGGCCTTTTTACTAAAAACCCCTATCATTCCACGAGTTATAATTTTTCTCTGATAGATTCAAAATATAGGCATTAACTTTGCAAGTAAAACGCGAAGTATGTGTTACCCTATACAGGTGCACAGATAGATCGAGCAGGTACGCGAGACAAGTGCCACAATAATAAAAGGAATCGCGATGAACGTCATGAAGACATTTTCTGCGACATGCGCCAGCGTTATGGCTGCTGCATCCGCTCAAGCTGCTACCCAAGGAGTAGCCGGTCAAACATCTACAGGTACTCTTGCCGTAACAATGGATGTTCTTGAAGAAGTTAAAGTGAGTAATCTTATTGATATGAACCTTGCCCAGTATGTTCCCGGCGGTGGCGACGTCGTTGGAACGTCTCCAGCTTGTGTGTTCTATAACAATGCAACTCAATATGATATTACAGCTACGTCTGCCAATTCAGCTGGTCCGGGTTACCAGATGAACCTTGGTGCAAATAATATTCCTTACGGACTAGAATACCGTAATGATGCTCTGGGTGCAGGTGCGTACTCAAATATGAACGAAACCGTGACCTATACTGTAACCACAGCCACAACAACAGATGATGACTGTATTACTGCTGGTGGTGACACGTCTGATATTCGCGTAACGGTAACAGATACAGGTTCACCGCTAGGTGTTCCAAACGGAACCTACACAGATACAATCACGTTTGTGGTTCAGCCAAATCCATAAAATATTTTTTATTTTACGAAGGCCCTGATTTTCAGGGCTTTTTTCGTATGCAAAGTTTGAGGAAGAGGGAAAAACTTAAGGCGGGTCTATGGTTTTGGCATTTAACGTGCAAGTGATTCTGCAAATGAGTATATCGCTCTCTTTCGGAGCTTTATGTTTTGGGTATCAGACATGTAGGTCAGTGCCTTGAATAAATAACAATAATAAGGAAATGCAATCATGAAATTTATGAAGCTACTTTCTGCGACATGCGCTGGTGTGATGGCTGCTGCTTCTGCACAAGCTGCTACTCAGGGTACTGCAGGTCCTACTTCTACAGGTACTATTGCTGTGACAATGGATATCCTTGAGGAAGTAAAGATCAGTAACCTTGTAGATATCGCGCTTGGTCAGTACGTACCTGGTGGTGGTAACCTTACGGGTACAACGCCAGTATGTGTGTACTATAACAACGCAACTCAGTACGACATTGCCCCAACATCTGCAAACTCTGCAGGTCCTGGTTACCAGCTTAACCTTGGTGCGGACAACGTTGCTTACAACGCTGAATACCAGAACGACCGTCTAGGTGCGGGTGCGTTTACAGCCTTCGATGATGGTTCAACGTACACAGTGAACACAGCAACAACTACGGATGATGACTGTGTAACTGCGACTGGTGATACATCTACAATTCGTGTAACAGTAACGGATACAGGTTCACCTCTTGGTGTAGCTAACGGTTCTTACTCTGACACGATTACGCTTGTGGTTACTCCAAACCCGTAAGCTGAACTGTACATGTTAAAAGGCCCCGCAACGCGGGGCTTTTTGCATGGGTTAAAGAGAGTGGAGAATGTCGCTCAGCGCGCTCACATCTGCACTTGTGTGATAGATACCAAACCCAAAGCGAATGCGTTCACCACGTACATCAGTCAGAATATTTTGCTCTTTGAGCTTTTGGTATAGTTCTGGGCTGTTCGGGCTTTCATAGGTGAGGAACTGCCCTGTGTGCTCTCCTGGAACGTTAACCAGCTTGCCGAGGTTAATGTTATGAGTCTCCTTTACAAACTGCTCCTGAAGTTCTTGTGTATAGGTTCTGGCAGTTTGTGGCGTGATGCCTTGCTCGTCCATCCACTTAAATACGCTGCGCATACGGTATAGGCCCGATGGATCAAATGTAGCGCCCATAAAACGCATACCGCCTTCGGCATAAGGGACTTCAGTTTTGTTCTGTTGAGCTTGGAGTGTACCAAAGGATGCGTACCAACCGGTGTTGCGTGGTCTCATACCATAGCTATTGGGGCAGTACATAAAGCAACAGCCTTCACCGCTCATGGCGTATTTGTAACCACCAGAAAGGAAGAAAGCGCGGTCTTTAAACGGGGTCCAGTCGATCGGCAGGGCCATAAAGCTATGGTAGCCATCAATCACCACAAATGTCTCGCTGTCATTAATAGCGCCAATAATGCCTTCAAGGTCTTGCATGATGTAACCACTGTTAAAGAGGGTGTGGCTGAGAAAGACCATATCAGCCTTTTGCGTTTGAAGCGTTTCTTTGAGGCGAGTTTCGTAGGTGTCAAACGGCTCTGATGGTACTTGTATCCATTTGACTTTGCTCTCTTCTTGTAGGCGTGTCATTTGGCGATTAAAGCTATGGAATTCGCTATCTGAAGAAATAATGGTTGGGTTTTCTGGCAGGCAAGAGAGAAGCCTGTTGACCAGTTCATGTGTATTGGGTGCAAAGCAGATGTTGGAGCTGTTAGCTTCATTTAACCCTATGCGCTTCGCGATGCCTTTTTGTACGTCTGGCACAATGCTGCCAAATACCGTATCCCATTTATCATCAAGGTTTACGGCCGCATCCTGCCAAGCTTGCTTTTGGCCTGCAAGGCTTGCATCAGGCCATGGGTGATGGCTATGGGCAGCAAAATGGCTGGTATGCCCAGAAGCCGTTTTGTGATGCTTAAGGGAGAGGCTAAAGTGTTCTGCAAAGTTACCCATAAACAAAGCCCATTTCTTTTTGTACGTGCTCAGGCAGGGTTGGAAGGCTTCTGCGTGGAATGAAGAATGTTGAAATTTCAAACAGTTCGGGGAAGAACTTGAGCTTCTCAGCACCTTCACGTAGGTAGTCATGCCCGCTTGAGCCACCGGTACCAATGCGTTGACCAATAATACGGCGCGCCATCAGCATGTGGCGGTAGCGCCAAAGCGTGAAGGTTTGGTCAATATCCATTAGCGCCGTTAGGAAGCGGTGAGGCAGGTGTAAAATCGGCTCGTCTCTATACAGGTGAATCAGCATAGAGGCTTGCAAAGCGCTATGTGTAAATGTGCGGCGGCCTTCTTTCACCATGTTTTCATGTGAAGATTTATCAAAGATCGTCATAAAGGCATCTTTGGTTGTTTTAAGGCGCTTGAGTTCACGGTCTCTGCGCTCTTCATCCAGAGTATCGTTGGTTTGAATGCTCGCTTCATCTTGTTTGAACATGCTTTCAGCAGCACTTTGGTATTCGCCCCAGAAGTCAAAATCTTGCATATTGAGGAAAGGCATACGGCTGAGCCAGTCATTTACAAGCTCAAGTAGGCTTGGGGAGTTGAGGGATTCTTGTACGCGCTTTTGTTCTGGCTCTTTAAGAGAGGCAATGTATGGCGTGTCGCCAAGTTGCACGCGGCGTTCAGGTTTCATGCCGAGGCGGTTTTCAATCATGCGGAACTGCCAACTTTGGAAGCCAGACGCAGGAATCACGTAATCTCTAAATTCCATGAAGTCGAGCGGTGTCATGGTTTCAAGAACATCAAGTTGGCTGAGCATGAGCTTTTGGATTTTATGAACACGCTCAAGCAAGTGAGTGGCTTTACTAATATTACGCTCAGGGAGATCGTCACCTGTCATGAGGTGGCACACAGCATCGAGTTCAAATAGGATTTGCTTAAACCAAAGCTCGTAGGCTTGGTGGACAACAATAAACAGCATCTCATCATGGGCAGGGTTGCCAGCTTTGGCGCTTTCAGGCTCTTGTGCAGTTAAAATTTTATCGAGTTGCTCATAGGTATGATAATAGATGTTTTTATCTGCATTGCTCATGCACAAAATCCTTATTTTATTGTCTGGCTTGCAAAAGTCTCAACCCTATCTTTTCCTTTTTTCAGCGCTTATGTATGGAGATATACACGGCACTTTTCAAAAAGAAATATCTAGGGGATATTTTGCAAACGCTTTTTATTAAGCCTTTTATTTTTACTTGGTCTGAAAAGAAAAGGCAAAATATTCTTGTGATGGAAAAGGTTGTGGTATACAACGTCTTCACACAAGAAAGGTTTAAGTATGAGTTTCCGTCCAAAGCATGAGCGTAAAGCAAAGCCACAAGGTGGTAAGTTTCACGGTAAAAAAGGCGCACCAAAGAAATCTGGTGGCGGTGGCAGTGGTACGTCATGGCTGATTGGTCGTCATGCGGTTGAGGCTGTGCTTGCGCAGGGGAAACGTGACGTGCTTGAGCTACTGGCAACAGACCAGCAAGCGGAATGGATTGAACACTACGGGTTCCGTCCTGTGATTTTGAAGAAGCAGGAGTTTGATAATAAGTTTGAAGGCCGTCCGCACCAAGGTGTAGCTGCACGTGTGGCGCCACTTCCTGAGCTGTTTATTGAGGACGTTCTTGAGAGTGATGTACTTCTTGTTCTTGATCAAGTGACAGACCCGCATAACCTTGGTGCCTGTCTGCGTAGTGCTGATGCCTTTGGCTGTGGCGCTGTGCTTGTGCCAAGTTATAACAGTGCAGGTGTGAGTGATGTGGTTGCCAAAGCGGCAAGCGGTGCGCTTGAAACCGTTCCTCTTGTGCAGGCAGGTAACATGAACCGTGCTATTGAAAAGCTACAAAAAGCAGGCTTTTGGGTGGTTGGTCTTGCTGGTGAAGCAACTGAAACACTCAGTGAAAAGCGTCTAACAGGTAAAATTGCACTGGTTATGGGCAGTGAAGGTGAGGGGATTCGCGATCTTGTTGCTAAAACATGTGATGACCTTGCTAAAATTCCTATGGTTGGAAGCGTTGAGTCCCTTAACGTATCAGTGAGTTCTGGTATTGCGCTTTATGAGGTGCAGCGTCAGCGTTCTTCCTAAAACATAATTTTCATTTTACAAAGGCGTATATCCCCCTTTATAAAGGAGGCATACGCCTATCTCGTTATTCTCTTTTTAGGAACATCTCATGTATTGGGAAAGAATGTTTGATTCAACACTGTTTGTCAGTGTTGATATGGAGTCCGACGGGCCAACGCCCTATCGGAACAACCTTTTGTCATTGGGCGCAGTCGCCTATGTAACAGATACCTTTGTGGCCAATAGCCGCTGGGGGCTTAAATGCCGTGGCTTGCGTCGTCTGTCGAGCTTCTTTAGCGAAAATATTCGCCCGCAAAAAGGCGCGATGCCTGATGAAAATACCATGAAAAATTTCTGGTTTAAGGATGAGCATCATATGGCGCTCTATCAAGCTACACAAGATCGCCAAGTGCCCATTGAAGAAGGGATGGCGCGTTTGGTGCGATGGCTTGAAGATATACGCAGCATGGCAAGCTACCCAGCCGAAGTTGTGCCGGTGGCACGTCCTGGTGCCTTTGATTTTCGCTGGTTTAGTGATGCTTTTGCTATGGCAGGTGTTGAAAACCCCTTTGGAAACACTGGTGTTGATATGCAGTCCTACTTGATGGGCTTGCGCCATGGGCAGCACTACCGTGATGCGAAAGCCTCCACTTGGAAAGACTCTTGGGCAAACCCGCGTTATCCGCATACCCATATTGCGGTTGAAGATGCAGCCGCTCAAGGTGAAGTTTTCCGGAGTATGTATGAGGAAGGCATTAACCGCTGGCCTCGTTCGTATTTGGCACTCAGAAAACTGCGCAAACGCCGCTTGCTAGGCTATGAAGATTAATCGATGAAGAAAACCCTCTCCTGATTAAGGAGAGGGTTTTTGCTGAGGGAGTTTTTTTGTTAGCCTTCATAAGGATATAAGTGAGTGGTGTATAGGAGGTTACGATATGCGTTTACTAAAAATTTTAATGTGTGGAGCTGTGTTGATGCTGTCGGCGCAAACCCATGCGATTTCTGCAGGTTCTGAAGGCGTAAGCCGTCAGGTAAGTGCGCTGAATTTAGCCATGAGGTCGTTCAAAACGGTTACAGAAGCACGTGCAGCCGCAATTGAGACGGACCTGTCAAACTACAAGGCAACAACAAATGCGCATATTAACAACCTGACAAACCAGATCAATGCGCACAATGTATGTGCCAATCGCTCTAAGCTTTATGCGCCAAATGATGCAGATGCGGACGGTAAAGGCTGTATTACTGCAAGTGCTGGAACGGTAGAGAAACCAAATTGTACAAGTACTCAGAGATATGTGCTTAATGCGTCAACAGGTAATTTAGAGTGCCGTAATACGTCAACAGGTACAAGTTCTGGTACGAGCTGTAATGGTCCGGGGCAGTTTTATGCTCTGAACACGCGTACAGGACGTGTGGAGTGTCGTACTGAAAGGCGCTAATCTTTAAATATGAAACGTCAAAACCCCTTCCTGACATCAGGGAGGGGTTTTGTCAGTTTTAGGGGTTGTGTATCTCGCCAAAAGTAAATGTTAGGTTTTTTAGGGAGGAACTGACCTGTGACAAACATGAAAGATTTTAAGTTGCTCATTGCGCCACTTGCGGGCTTTGGCGACTATATTCTATTGAAGGGTATTATTGAGGCGTTGGACGAGGTGTATGATGTCTCGCTCATGAAGGGGGATGAGAAGATGCTTTCTTTCTTGTTCCCGTGCATGAAGCAGGCTGGTCTTGATGCTGTTGGTTCTTTTGATGGTCTTGTAGATTTAAATGTATATGCGGATGTGCAGCCTGAAGTGGGTGATGCGCGACTGGTGATGGGGATCCAAAACAAACTTGAGCAAGACCTGTATGGTGCTTATACGCACCCAGATCATAAGCATGTGAGCGATATTGTGTTGGATGAGCTGCACAATAAAGGGCTGCATATTGCAGAAGATGCGTTTGCGCTTGCGCCGCAAATTTCAGTAAATGCCAATACGGTGGACCGTGTTCTAGATCGCTTTGCGCTGGATGAGGGGCAATACACAGTTCTTCTACCAGGGTCTTCTGAGCGCTTGAAGCATAAGCGCTGGCCGCATTACGCAGAGCTTGCAAAAGAGATTGATAAAGAGCTGGAGCAGCTTGTCTTCCTTGGGACATCTGTTGAAAAAGATCTTCTGCATGATGTGCAACAGGAGGCAGGGCATGGCTTAAAGGTTATGGACCTTGCACCAGATGAGTCTGCAGCGCTTCTATGGGCATCTAATGCAGTTGTAGGGAATGATTCAGGCTCAACGCATCTGGCAGCCTCTGTAGGGGCTGAGGGTGTCATGCTCTTTGGTCAAGGGAGTAGCCCTGAAACATTTGCGCCGCGCGGCAGTCTCATGAAGCTTCTGCAAAAGGATGATATTGCAAATATCTCTGTGAGAGATGTTCTGGAAAAACTTGCGGCTTAAAATGGCAGGCTTTGAGTAAGCACAAACCAGGCTTCAGCTTTATTTTGATATAAGTTAAGAAGATAGAGGTAGCTGAGTGCACCTGCTGCAAAGATGAGCCAAAGCACCACCCATACAATTTCTGGAATAAAGGTAATGTTAGCGAGCTCTGCGCCATCACCAACATGTCTACCATCAATAAGGTGAGTTGGAGCAATGAGTGCACCTTTCATAATGTAAAGCCCTACAAACTCTAGGTACCATGGGAAATGGTGTAGTAGGTTTGCATAGTAAATAGGAAGGCCAAGTGCGCATATCATCAGAATCATAATCAGAAGTGTGATTGGATCTCTCACTGAAAATATTGTGACAGCAGCAAAGAGGCCAATAAGAATGCGCAGGACGTAAACTTGATCTACAGCCGTTAATGTGCCGTTTCCAATTTCCCAGCCTACAAGGTAAATGGCCATGCCAGCTATAACGGCGCCAAGGTAACCTGCGAGCAGCACAAAAATACGAATACCACCTCTGGTGACGCAGTAGCCGCTGCCATCCCAATTCAGTTTGATGCGTTTCATCCAGCCGAACGTAACTGTTGCAACCAGGCCATGGCTCAGCTCATGGAAAAAAGTTTCCATCCAGTCAAATGGACGACTTACAAAAGGAAGCTTTGCTAAAACAATGCCTAAGGCGATAAGGCCGATAAATAATGCTGTTTCGAAATTCATAAAAAGGAGTGTGCACCATCCGCGACCCTCTTGACAAATGAATTTTTCTTTGAACTTTCTCTCATTTCACACTTGACATTTGGGCCCAGAGGGCGTATGAAACCCTTTAGTTTGCCGGAGTGCGTCTATGGGAGATGTACGTTCGAACGGCGGATAACCAATAGAAAGTTAGATGAAATGGCGAAAAAAATCGCAGGCTACATCAAACTGCAGGTTCCTGCAGGTCAAGCCAACCCTAGCCCACCAGTGGGCCCAGCTCTTGGTCAAAAGGGTCTAAACATTATGGAATTTTGTAAAGCGTTCAACGCGAAGACACAAGGCATGGCGCCTGGTACGCCAATCCCTGTGACGATTACAGCTTACGCTGATCGTACCTTCACTTTTGAAACGCGTACTCCACCAGCAAGCTTCCTTATTAAGCAAGCTGCTAAACTTAAGAAGGGTTCTTCAACGCCTTCTCAAGGTTACGTGGGTAAAATTAAGCGTTCTCAACTTGCTGAGATCGCAGAAGTTAAAATGAAAGACTTGAACGCAAACGACGTTGACGCCGCTGTAAGCATGCTTGCTGGTAGCTGCCGCTCAATGGGTGTTCAGGTTATTGACGGCTAATACGGGGAGATATGAACATGAGCAAACGTGTAAAAACAAACCGTACAGCGATCAACAAAGACTCTGTGTACGCGATTGATGAAGCAGTAAAAGCACTTAAAGGTGCAGCATCTGCTAAATTTGACGAAACAGTTGAGCTAGCGTTTAACCTGGGTGTTGACCCACGTCACGCTGACCAAATGCTTCGTGGTATGATTTCACTTCCACACGGTACTGGTAAAACAGCACGTGTTGTTGTATTTGCTAAAGGCGATAAAGTGGAAGAAGCAACTAAAGCTGGCGCTGACATGGTTGGCCTAGACGATCTTGTGAAGAAAATCCAAGACGGCTGGTTTGAGTTTGACTACGCTGTAGCAGCACCAGATTGCATGGCAACTGTTGGTAAAATCGGTAAGCTTCTTGGTCCTAAAGGCCTTATGCCAAACCCGAAACTTGGTACTGTAACACCTAACGTAGGTAAAGCAGTTACTGATCTTAAAGCGGGTATGCTTGAGTACAAGACTGAGAAAAACGGTATTATCCACATTGCTGTTGGTAAGAAATCATTTGATGACAAGAAACTTCTTGAAAACATCCAAGCTGTTTACGACATCATCAAGGCTTCTAAGCCATCAAGCCTAAAAGCTAACTACATGAACAAGCTGACTCTGACTTCTACGATGGGTCCTGGTGTTCCTGTAGACATGGCTTCACTAAACGGCTAATAATACAAGTTTTGACGGCGCACTTCGGTGTGTCGTCAATCTGCTCTAAATAATTTAGGGCAACCCTGTCGAAGAAGGGATGGGACGTGACATGGGTCACGGCTTAATTGGACAGCAGTCCGCCCGCCTTGAGACGGCGTAACAAAAGATATAGGTTTTATACCAAATCGGACGTTGCGTTATCGGCAGGTAACTGGGACTGAGGGTGACATGAAATGAAAGTTTCATGAAAGACCTCAAACATAATGGAGAAAACAATGGATAAAGCACAAAAACAAGCGTTTGTTTCTGAGCTTAATACCAATCTGCAAGATGCAGGCGTTGTCGTGGTAGCTCACTACCGCGGTCTATCAGTTGCTAAGATGACTGATCTACGCTCTCGCATGCGTGGTGAAGTCGGTACTGTTAAAGTAGCGAAGAACCGCCTTGCTAAAATTGCTTTCGAAGGCACTCCGTACACTAACATCTCTGATCTTATGACGGGCCCAACAGCTCTGTCATTTTCAGAAGATCCAGTTGCCGCAGCTAAAGTAGCTCAAAGCTTTGCTAAGGAAAACGAAGATTTCGTAATCCTTGGTGGTGCTATGGGCGATACGGTTCTAGATCCAGCTGGCGTGAAGAATCTTGCTTCTATGCCTAGCCTTGACGAACTTCGTGGAACTCTTGTTGGACTTCTTCAAGCTCCAGCAACGAAGATTGCACGTGTTTCGGCTGAACCTGCTGCAAAACTGGCTCGTGTACTGACAATGAAGCCTGAGTAAGCTTAAGTATTAAACTTTAGATATAAACGTAAGAATCCGTATTAAGAAAGGAAACAGCTATGGCTGATCTTAACAAAATGGTAGAAGAGCTTTCAGCTCTAACAGTAATGGAAGCTGCTGAGCTTTCTAAACTTCTTGAAGAAGCTTGGGGCGTAAGCGCTGCTGCAGCTGCTGCAGTTGCAATGCCTGCTGCTGGTGGCGACGCTGGTGCTGCTGAAGAGAAAACTGAATTTGATGTCGTACTTGCTGAAGCAGGTGGCAACAAAATCGGTGTGATTAAAGAAGTACGCGCTATCACTGGTCTTGGCTTGAAAGAAGCTAAGGACATGGTAGAAGGTGCTCCTCAAGTCGTTAAAGAAGGCGCTGCTAAAGCAGAAGCTGAAGAACTGAAGAAGAAGCTTGAAGAAGCTGGTGCTAAAGTTGAACTTAAATAGTTCTTTGGCACGATAATTGCTCTCCAGTGCGCCGTCAGGTGCGCTGGAGCGCTTTTGCTTTTTGAAAAAGAAGCAAAAGGGCAAAAAGTTGGGGTTTTTAAAAGAATTCTTTCTCTAGCTCTTGAATACAGGACGCTGCATGCCTAATTAATAGCAGGGGGTTGCATACCAGAAATGCTCCAGATTTCGGACTGGGTCTAACTTTTAGACAAGAAATGCCGAAGGTTAATATTAATGTGACAAGACAAAGGGTGGCTCATAACATGTCTTATACGTTCACTGAGAAAAAGCGTATCCGCAAGAACTACGGTTCGATTCAATCTGTAGCAGAACTTCCAAACCTGCTCGATATTCAAAAACTATCATTCGAAAAGTTTCTTTCTGGCGAAGTTTTCGCCAAAAAAGGCAAGGGTGGCAAAGCAACTGAGGTTAACTCTGGTGTAAAAAGCGCACTGAGCACGATGTTCCCAATTGAGGACAGTGCAGGCCTTGCTGAACTTGACTATGTATCACACATTCTAGAAGCGCCAAAATTTGACGTTGATGAGTGCTTGCAACGTGATATGACTTTCGCTGCGCCTCTTAAGGTGGTTCTGCGCCTTACTGTTTACGAGAAAAACGAAGAAACAGGCGCTCGCAGCGTTCAAGATATTAAAGAACAAGAAGTTTACTTGTGTGACGTTCCTGTAATGACAGACAACGGTACATTCGTGATTAACGGTACTGAGCGTGTAATCGTTTCTCAGATGCACCGTAGTCCGGGTGTATTCTTTGACCATGATAACGGTGCAACGCACTCATCTGGTAAACTGCTATTTTCTGCACGCGTGATTCCATTCCGCGGCTCATGGTTGGACTTCGAGTTTGACCACAAAGACAACATGTACGTACGTATCGACCGTCGTCGTAAGCTTCCTGCTACTTACGTTCTACGTGCTCTTGAAATGAGTGAAGAAGAAATCCTAGAAACATTCTACGATAACGTAGATGTACGCATTAAGTCTGGCAAATTCGCCCTTGCATTTGAGCCAATGTTTTACATGGGTGTGAAGCTAGAGCAAGACCTTATCGATGCAGATAGCAAAGATGTACTTGTGAAAGCTGGTAAGAAGCCAACGAAGCGTAAGATGAAGCAAATTGAAGAAGGTGGCACGAAGTGGATCGCTCAAGATAAAGAGCAACTGCTAGGCCGTTACCTTGGTGAAGCGATTGTTGAGAAATCAACAGGTGAAGTTCTGTTCGAAATCGGTTCAGAAATCACTATGGAAATGATCGAGAAGATGGAAGAAATGAAGCTGAAAGGCTTCAAGATCCTGAAGATCGACCACCTAAACGTTGGTGGTTACATCCGTAACACGCTTCAAATTGATAAGACAGACTCACGTGAAAAAGCGCTTGCTGAAATTTACAAAGTTATGCGCCCAGGTGAGCCACCAACCCTTGAAGCGTCAAGCAAGCTATTCGAAACAATGTTCTTCGATGATGAGCGCTTTGACCTTTCTGATGTTGGTCGTATGAAGATGAACGCACGTCTTGGCTTTAAAGACCTTGGCGAAGAAATCAGCGTTCTACGTAAAGAAGACATCCTCGCTGTGATCCAGAAGCTGATTGATATCCGCGATGGTAACGACAGCGTAGACGACATTGACCACCTTGGTAACCGTCGTGTACGTAGTGTTGGTGAGCTTCTTGAAAACCAATTCCGCGTAGGTCTACTCCGTATGGAGCGCTCTGTAAAAGAGCGTATGGCAAGCAGTGAAATTTCACAAATGATGCCACATGACCTTGTGAACGCACGTCCACTCAGTGCAGCACTGCGTGAGTTCTTTAGCTCATCTCAGCTGTCTCAGTTCATGGACCAAACAAACCCGCTTTCTGAGGTGACTCACAAGCGTCGTATTAGTGCGCTTGGCCCTGGTGGTCTGACTCGTGAGCGTGCTGGTTTTGAAGTACGTGACGTACACACAACTCACTACGGTCGTATCTGTCCGATTGAAACACCTGAAGGTCCAAACATTGGTCTGATTAACTCACTTTCTACATACGCGAAAGTGAACAAGTACGGTTTCATCGAGACACCTTACCGTAAAGTAACAAACTCTAAAGTAACTGACGAAGTACACTACATGAGTGCCATTGAAGAAGGTGAGCACTACATTGCACAGGCAAACAGCCCTCTTGATAAAGACGGCAAGATGACGGAAGACTTCGTTGTTTGTCGTAAGCGTGGTGAAGTTGTATTCGTACCTCGTGACGAAGTAACTTACATGGACGTTGCGCCAAAGCAGATTGTATCTGTAGCAGCCGCTCTGATTCCATTCCTAGAGAACGATGATGCGAACCGTGCCCTTATGGGATCGAACATGCAACGTCAGGCCGTTCCTCTATTGCGTGCAGATGCACCACTAGTTGGTACAGGTATGGAAGCGATTGTAGCGCGTGACAGTGGTATTACAGTTGTTGCGAAGCGTGGTGGTATCGTTGAAAGTGTTGATGCCAACCGTATCGTAGTACGTGCAACAGAAGACGTAGATATCTCTGCTTCTGGTGTAGACGTATACCGCATGGACAAATTTAAGCGTTCTAACCAAAACAGTTGCATGACGCAGCGTCCTCTTGTGAGCAAGGGCGACACTGTGAAGAAGGGCGACATTATGGCCGATGGTGCTTCTACGGATATGGGTGAGCTTGCGCTTGGCCGTAACGTACTTGTAGCCTTCATGCCATGGAATGGTTACAACTTTGAGGATTCAATCCTAATCTCTGAGCGCATCGTACGTGATGACGTCTTCACATCGATTCACATTGATGAGTACGACGTACAAGCACGTGACACGAAGCTTGGTGCTGAGGAAATCACTCGTGATATTCCAAACGTAGGTGAAGCAGCCCTTAAGAACCTTGATGAAGCTGGTATCATTCGCATTGGTGCGGAAGTACACCCTGGTGACATCCTTGTTGGTAAGATTACGCCAAAAGGTGAAACACCAATGACGCCGGAAGAAAAACTTCTTCGCGCGATCTTCGGTGAGAAAGCTGCAGACGTACGTGATACATCTCTTCGCGTTCCTCCAGGACTTATCGGTACTGTTGTAGGTGTGAAAGTCTTCAACCGTCGTGGTGGTGAAAAAGACGCCCGTACGCTTGAGATTGAAGAGCAGGAAATTCTAAAGCTAAACAGTGACCTTGCTGACGAGCGTCGCATTCTTGAAACGGACGTTTACGGCCGTCTAAGAGATGCCCTTGCTGGCCAGAAGGCTACAAACAAAGTTGACGGCATTACTAAGGGTAAAGAAATTACCGTTGATATGCTTGAAGACATGAAGAAGATTGACTGGTGGAAGATTGCCATCGGTGATGACAAACTCATGAAAGACCTAGAAGGCCTTAAGACTCACTTTGATAGCGCTGTGAAAGCTCTTGATGAGCGTCGTGAAGAGAAGATCGAGAAGATCCGTGCTGCGGATGAGCTGTCTCCAGGCGTTCTGAAGATGGTTAAAGTTTACATCGCTGTGAAGCGTAAGCTACAGCCTGGTGATAAGATGGCCGGTCGTCACGGTAACAAGGGTGTTATCTCTAAGGTAAACCCAATCGAAGACATGCCATTCATGGAAGATGGTGAGCACGTTGATATCGTACTTAACCCACTGGGTGTACCATCTCGTATGAACGTGGGTCAGATCTTTGAAACACACCTAGGTTGGGCGGCAGCAGGTATTGGTAAGAAGGTGAAAGCGCTTCTTGCAGATGGTGACGTGAAAGAAATCCGTAAGTACCTTGAAACAATGTACAAAGACGGCACAGATCCAAAGAGCCTGAAAGCCCTAAGTGATGATGAGATCATTGAACTGGCTTCTAACCTTCAAAAAGGTATGCCAATGGCAACACCTGTATTTGACGGTCTGCTAGAAAAAGATATCTCTGAGCTTCTAGACCAAGCTGGTCTTGACACAGATGGTCAGGTTCAACTGTTTGATGGCCGCAGTGGTGAGGCGTTTGATCGTCGCACGACAGTAGGTTACATCTACATGCTGAAACTACACCACCTAGTGGATGAGAAGATTCACGCACGTTCAATTGGACCGTACTCACTCGTTACGCAACAGCCGCTTGGTGGTAAAGCCCAGTTTGGTGGTCAGCGTTTTGGTGAGATGGAAGTATGGGCACTGCAAGCATACGGTGCAGCCTACACACTTCAAGAGATGCTAACTGTGAAATCGGATGACGTATCAGGTCGTACGAAGACTTACGAAGCGATCGTTCGTGGTGAGCAGAACTTTGAAGCGGGTATTCCTGAGTCATTCAACGTACTTGTACATGAAATGATGGCTCTTGGTCTTAACGTGGAAATGCTTGAAGAAGCACCTGACATGGTTGACGGTACAGCGGAAGATGTAACAGACTTTGATGCTCTTCCAGTGCCAGAAGGTGTAGATACACTTGATGCCACATCAGCAGAACACTCAAACTAATCAGGTGAAAAAAGGATAGATAGACTATGAACGATATCGCAAACCTGTTCGGAAACAAGCAACAAAACCAAAAGCTTTTTGAAGCGCTCCGAATTTCAATCGCATCACCTGAGCAAATCCGTTCTCGCTCATTTGGTGAAGTGAAGAAACCAGAAACGATTAACTACCGTACATTCAAGCCTGAGCATGGCGGTCTGTTCTGTGCCCGTATCTTCGGTCCAGTAAAAGACTACGAATGTCTATGTGGTAAATACAAGCGCATGAAGCACCGTGGTATTGTGTGTGAGAAGTGTGGTGTTGAAGTAATCGAATCTAAAGTACGCCGTGAGCGCATGGGTCACATTGATCTTGCTGCTCCTGTTGCGCACATTTGGTTCCTAAAGCTTCTACCAAGCCGCATGAGTGCCATTCTGGACTTCACGCTTAAAGATCTTGAAAAGGTTCTTTACTTTGAATCATTCATCGTAACGGACCCTGGTGTAACAACGCTTGAAAAGCACCAAATGCTCACTGATGAAGAGCTTATGGACGCTCAAGATGAGTTTGGTGAAGATGCCTTTACAGCAGAAATTGGTGCGGAAGCGATCCGTACACTGCTTAAAGAGCTTGACCTGAAGACTCTACAAGCTGAAATGCAAGCTGAGCTCAGCGATGACCTACCTGATGTACGTCGTCGTAAGCTTGTGAAGCGTCTAAAAGTTGTGAACGCATTTTGTGACTCTGGTAACAAGCCTGAGTGGATGGTTATGGATGTTATTCCAGTACTACCACCTGAGCTTCGCCCTCTCGTACCACTTGATGGTGGCCGCTTCGCGACATCTGATCTTAACGATCTTTACCGTCGTGTAGTTAACCGTAACAACCGTCTAAAACGCCTTCTTGAGCTACGTGCTCCAGAAATCATCATCCGTAACGAGAAGCGTATGCTTCAAGAATCTGTGGATGCTCTGTTTGATAACGGTCGTCGCGGACGTGTGATTACTGGTGCGAACAAGCGCCCACTTAAGTCTCTTGCAGACATGCTGAAAGGTAAGCAAGGTCGTTTCCGTCAGAACCTACTTGGTAAGCGTGTAGACTACTCTGGTCGTTCGGTTATTACCGTTGGTCCAGACCTACTGCTACACCAATGTGGTCTTCCGAAGAAGATGGCTCTTGAGCTGTTCAAGCCATTCATTTACCAACGTCTGGAAATGAAAGGCCTAGCAACAACGATTAAAGCTGCTAAGCGCATGGTTGAAGATGGTGAGGTTGAAGTATGGGATGCACTTGAAGAAGTGATTCGTGAGCACCCAGTTATGCTTAACCGTGCACCGACACTTCACCGTCTTGGTATCCAAGCCTTTGAGCCTAAGCTTATTGAAGGTAAAGCGATTCAGCTTCACCCGCTTGTATGTACAGCATTCAACGCCGACTTCGATGGTGACCAAATGGCGGTACACGTACCACTATCACTTGAAGCACAAATTGAAGCGCGCGTACTTATGATGTCGACAAACAACATCCTATCGCCTGCATCTGGTAAGCCGATTGTCGTGCCTTCTCAGGATATTATTCTGGGTCTGTACTGGCTATCTCTTGCACGCTTTGGTGAAGTTGGTGAAGGCTCTGTCTTTGCAAACATCGGTGAAATTGAGCACGCCCTTAACGAAGGTAGCGTAACGCTTCATACACGTATTAAAGGTCGCTTCCGCGGTAAGACATACGACACATCTGTTGGTCGTCTGATTCTTGCGCAACTGCTACCTGACCATCCAGAACTAGACTTCAACGTACTGAACAAGATTCTTACGAAGAAGGAAGTGGGTGCACTTATGCACACGGTTTACCTGAAGTGTGGCCAGAAGACGACTTGTATCTTCGCTGACCACCTCATGCAGCTTGGTTTCAAGTTTGCGGCACGTGCAGGTATCTCGTTCGGTAAGGATGACATGGTAATCCCTGATACGAAGTACACGCTTGTATCTGAAGCAGAAGCTGAAGTGAAGCGCATGGAACAACAGTACATGGATGGTCTGATTACATCTGGTGAGAAATACAACAAAGTCATCGATATTTGGCAGCGTACAACTGACCAAGTTAAAGATGTGATGATGGCGGAAATTTCTGACAAACAAGTAGATGTTGACGGTGAAAAACGCACACAGCCTTCTGTAAACAGCGTTTACATGATGGCAAACTCTGGTGCCCGTGGTTCCGTTACTCAGATGCGTCAGCTCGCTGGTATGCGTGGTTTGATGGCCAAGCCGAATGGTGAGATTATCGAAACGCCGATTACAGCGAACTTCCGTGAAGGTCTAAACGTCCTTCAGTACTTTAACTCGACTCACGGTGCGCGTAAGGGTCTTGCCGATACCGCCCTTAAGACAGCGAACTCTGGTTACCTGACTCGTCGTCTTGTGGATGTATCTCAGGACTGCGTAATCGTTGAAGATGACTGTGGTACTGAACAAGCAATTAGCGTATCTGCGATTACTGATAGCGGTAACGTGATGGAATCTCTAGAGGACCGTATCCTTGGCCGTACTGTGGCTGAAGATGTTGTGAACCCTCTAACTGGTGACATCATCGCTGTACGTGACACTCTACTTGACGAAGAGCTTGTAGACGCAATCGAAACTGCTGGTATTGGTACAGTTCGCGTACGTTCTGTTCTGACTTGTGAAAGTGACGAAGGCGTATGTGCGAAATGTTACGGCCGTGACCTTGCTCGTGGTACTCCTGTGAACATCGGTGAGGCTGTTGGTGTCATTGCTGCTCAGTCGATTGGTGAGCCGGGTACACAGCTGACAATGCGTACGTTCCACATTGGTGGTACAGCATCTGCTGGTACAGCGAAATCTAAGGCTGCTGCTGAATCTGAAGGTACAGTGAAACTTGAGAACGTAGTCACTGTGACGAACTCTGATGGTGCAAGCATCATCATGAGCCGTAACGCTGTTGCACGTATCACAGATAAATCTGGCCGTGAGCGTGAGGAGCACAAGCTTCCTTACGGTTCTAAGGTTCACGTGAAAGACGGTGCTGAGCTTAAGCTTGGCGACACGATTGCGGATTGGGATCCATATACACTTCCAATCATGGTAGAAGCACAAGGTACAATCCAGTTTATGGATCTTGTAGAAGGTGTCTCTATCAAGGAAGAAATGGATGAAACAACTGGTATGTCATCTAAGACAGTTCTTGACTGGAAGCAAAACCCACGTGGTGCTGACATGAAGCCTGCTATGGTTCTTCTAGACAAGAAAGGTAAAGTGGCAACTCTACCAAACGGCGCGCAAGCGATCTACTTCCTACCTGTAGACGCGATTCTTGCTGCGGAAGATGGTAAAGAAGTTTCTGCTGGTGACACGATTGCTCGTATGCCTCGCGAATCTCTTAAGTCTCGCGATATTACCGGGGGTCTACCACGCGTTGCTGAACTCTTTGAAGCACGTAAACCAAAAGACAGTGCCCTTATCTCTGAAGTTGAAGGTACAGTCTCATTTGGTAAGGACCTGAAAGGTAAGCGTCGTATTATCGTAACTGGTAAAGCTGCTGATGGCTCTGAAGATGTACGTGAGTACCTTGTACCTAAGGGTATCCACCTAAACGTACGTGATGGTGACTTCATCGAGGCCGGTGAAATGCTGATTGAAGGTGCGCGTGTACCTCAGGATATTCTCCGTACGCAAGGTGTAGAAGCTCTCGCTGAGTACATGATCGGTGAGATCCAATCGGTTTACCGTTTGCAAGGTGTAACAATCAACGATAAGCACATCGAGGTGATTATGCGCCAGATGATGCGTAAGGTGATGATTACGCGTGCAGGTTCAACAACATTCGTTCCTAACGAACTTGCTGATGCGGTTGAAGTCGAAGAAGAGAACGCACGTCTAGTGGCACAAGGTAAGACACCTGCTGAGTACGAACTGTACTTGCAAGGTATTACGAAGGCCAGCCTGACAACTCGTTCTTACATCTCTGCGGCATCGTTCCAGGAGACAACGAAGGTTCTAACTGACGCTGCAACAAGCGGACGTGTAGATGACCTGAACGGTCTGAAAGAGAACGTAATTGTTGGTCGCCTGATCCCAGCGGGTACAGGTAAGATGCTGAGCACAATGCGTAAAAGCCAACTGGCTACTGACGTAACACCTCAGATTGACTAAGTCTGACTTACATAAAAGCCCCGCAAGAGCGGGGCTTTTTCGTTGGTGTTTTTTCTTTGCTCTCGAAGTCACTTTTTTCATGCGCTTCGCTACTTCAAAAAGATGAATTCCCGCAAAGTATGATCTTGGCAAAAAAATATTAGGCCTTTTGGTTTTGCCAGCAATCCCAAAAGAACTCTTTTTTGCCGTCGCAGCCCCTTAGGTCTGCGGCTCGGCTATTCGCCTCGCATGACGTTATGAATCATCTCAAAATGCTCAATACGTAAAATGCTTGCCTAGTAGATTGCGTAGCGAAGCGGAGCCAAAACGCTCAGGCGTTTTGATCGGTTTAAAGCATTTAAAAATAAGACGGAGGATTATTTTTGCAAAGGTGCGCTTTAAACCAAGACCGTAGCTTGCGGAGAATCTTATTTTGAAAATTTCATATTTTCTAAATGTGAGGCGGAGAGCAAGCAAAGAGAAACAATATAAAATCTAACGCTCTAAAACAGCCTCATGCGAAACACTCTTCATCTCATCAATAAATGCTCTCAGAGCATCGTCCCTTGCGTTTCTTTCATCTGGAGGACAGTTGTTATAACAGTGAGATTCAAACACATGATATGTCTCCTCAAGAAGCGGGAGCGCGCGTTTTAAGTCTTCTTCGTCAACTAAAGGATAATCAAGCTGTAAAATTTCATCAAAAGGCTCTACGGCTCTCTCAGCGGCTTCAACAAGTTCTTCAGCGCGTTCACCGTAAGACTCACTCACATCTGGGCACATCTCAATATGGCCTTTTAGGCTGTGCAAGTAGCGGCTCATGTTATCAGCCTGCTCTGCTGTGAGTTGAACTATGCTCATAGGCGTCCTTTTGTTTGCTGCATAAGGTATAGGAAAAGTTTAAACCTTATGCAAGGACGAGAACAGAAAAAAGCCCCACAGTTGCAGGGCTTATTTTCGATTTAGAAACCAGCAGCGCAGTAAAGTGCTTCAGTTTGGTGTCTATTCAGCAGCGTATAGCCAGCTTCCCAACTGCTATGCTCTATGAATTTGATAGGGGCGGCAAGGGTGCCATCCATCAGCACATAGTTTACATAATAGACGGGTTTACCTGCAGCAAGAAAGGCATCAGCCATTTGGTAGATTTGCTGTGAAATACGACGTGCAGGGCGGCGTACACCTTGATTTATCATCCAGCCCGAAGGGGCTTCTTCAGAGTGGAGGTCATGGTCAAACCCAGCAAAGCAGCATTTGTCACAGGATTTCATCATGTCATCGTAAGAGAGTTCACTCGTAGCAGGGCTAATGACTTTGACGCCTTCAGCTTCCATAGCAGCTGTGATCGCTCTGTCTTTGTCTGTGCCGTAATCGCAGGCAGGCAGCACGAGCAGAAGTGTTTTTTGGGGCATAAGAACCTCAGATAAGCGGGACCTATAAGGTGTATTTATGCCTTAGGTGTAGGGGAGCGGGGGGAATATATCAAGGAGAAAAATAAAACAGCCCCATGGGAGGGGCTGTTGCAAGGATCGATTTATTTCTTGTAGGTGCCAGAGGCACGCAATAGGGCGCGGGTTTCATCCACGGTCAGCTTGGTAAAACCATTAGCGGTAGCCCAGTCATCAGCCGCGACACCCATGAGAAAGATAGAGTTGGTCGAGTCTTGGACGAAAAAGACAGGTTTACCAGCATCAAAGATGGTATCAACCTCTTTCCAAACGCCTGCACCAATGCGGTGGCAGGGGGAGGTTCCAAACTCAAATCCTGTGCTGTCCCGAAATCCGTGGTAGCCATGAGGCACGCCCTCAGCATTCAAGTCATCGGCAAAGGCAATGAAAGCACATTCATCGCAGGACATGGCCATATTGGTCCAAAACTTCATGCGTTCGCCGGTAAAGGCAGGGCTTTCCAGCCAGTCATCATAGGCTTGCTGATGATCCGCAGGATTGACGACATGGTAGCCTTCAGCTTCAAGGAATTTGATGATCTTGGCTTCACGTTCTGTGCCGTAATCGCACATGGGGTGAGCAAAGTAGATGGTTTTCTGGGGCATGAGTTGCTCCTATAGAAGGGGAAGGGAAGATGAGGTATGGCAGTGTTATATCATGATTGTATTCAATGCGGCAATAAGGAAAAACAAACCGCCCTATTTAGGGCGGTCTGCATCATCGTTTATTCGTTGAGTATGCGGCGTGCTAGTAATCCGCCAGCAGCAGTTGAAAGCAGACCACAGGTGGCAAAAAGCCAAGGGGAGCTAGATACCAGGACCAAGATGGCAAGGCCAATGGTACTCATAACTGCTGACCCTAGGAATATGATACCCATAGCCATATCACCTTCTTGTATGGCATGAACGCCAAAGAAGATGTAAAAGCCGCCAGCAAGCGCAGCAACGCTAAAGACAACCAACAGAAAAATCAGCTCAAACATGAGCGTCTCTACGGCTGCATGGCCATGATGGCGCGCGCCGTCATGTTTGTCATTTCACCAAGGGTGAGGGGGTGCTTTACTTCAACACACGCTTCAATACCGCCCAAAGGCCATTTATTAATGTCTGCAGCGCATGCAGGGCAATTGTAAGCATGGTTGGCGCGGTTATAGAAAACAGCGCCCTGTGAAGTGCAGCTGGGGCGGTTACATTCACCGCCAAACACTTGGCCTTTAGGGCCGTTGTGTTGCGGGTAGCGCCGCGGGTGATAAGTCGGATTTTCCATAGGAATCTCCTGAAAGGTTAGGGGGTGAATTTTTCAGCGCGATAGCATGCGATGAGAAATCCAATGAGGCCACCCACCAAACAAGCAGGGATGGCAATAGCAGAGTAAGCATTGGTGAGTGCTGTGATAAACACAACAACCGAGGCCACCAAGTACATATAGGCAGGGGTCACGTGGCCCAACCTGAAGTTTTCAAAGAAGGCAGTAGATGCCAGTATGGCCAGAGTAAAAACAAAAGCAATACCAAGAAGGCCACCTGTGCCAATCTGTAGAATGAGATCTTGCATAGTCATCTCCAAGAAAAAGTAAGAGGAAAGATGAATGATTTCATATTTATAGCACCTTGGTATACATAGCATCAAGCATAAAAAACAAACCGCCCCAAAGGGCGGCTTGCTGAGATCGATTAGACGCGCATGGCTTTCCTGACATCGGCTGCCATGACCTCCATTTCTTCAAGGGTGAGTTGATGATCAACTTCGACACAAGGAGCAACACCACCCATGGGCATTGCATTGGCGCCACGAGCGTGCTGTTCACACTCGTAGCCCCTTGTGCCATTGTTGAACCATGTGGCGCCATGTTCCGTGCAGCGGGTGCGGTTGCATTCGCCGCCAAACACTTGGCCCTTGTCGCCTTCATGCTTGGGATAGCGATTCGGGTGACGTTCAGTAGTTGCCATGGGAAACCTCCATTGTGGCATAGGAAAAGAAGAAGTTAATGATGATGAAGATATGGGAATAGAGCAGACTTAATACAAGCCTTCTATGAAAAAACAGCCCCGAGTGGGGCTGTTTTAAATCGATTTAGAAGTCTGAAGGTATGGAAATTTTATCCACGTCCAGCTCCTTGGGTAGGCTTGTGATGTTGTCACAGCCTGTATCGGTTACCACCAGAATGTCCTCAATGCGAACACCGCCAGTGATACCGTTATGGCCTTTGTAGTAGAGGCCAGGCTCGTTAGTCACAACATTCCCTGTCACAAGCGTACCTTCACGCGAGCCAATGCCCGGGCTTTCATGCAGGCCAAGGCCAAGGCTGTGGCCAACACCATGGAACATGCCATGCGGCACAGTTGCATCTGTTGGGTAACCAGCTTTTTCGTACATGGCAATCACACCGTCAAAAATGGCTTTGCTGTCGGCGCCGTTTTTCACCTGCGTTTCCACCCAGTTGTGCGCGTCTAGAACCATGTTGAACATGTCTTGCTGCCAAGGCTGAATAGGGCCTTTGATCACTGTACGTGTCAGGTCACCCCAGTAGCCGTCTGGCATACGTGGGAAACAGTCCATCACGATCAGCTCACCAGCTTTCAGCGGGCCATGGCCACGCTCGTGCGGGTCAGAACCTTGCAAACCACATGCGATAATCGGACCATCAGATTCCATGGTACCGTAACCTGCCTTGTAGATTTCAAGGCTCATTTCAGCGCGCAGAATTTCAGCCGTCAGAACCTCGCCGTTCCACATGAGTGTGTTATCATTGGCGATGGTACTGTCTTGCAGAATTTTGAAAGCACGGTAAAAGCCGCGTTCGTTGATGGCTTGTGCGTCTGCAATCTTTTTGATTTCATCCGCATCTTTGCGCTCACGGCAAGGGAACATCGGTGAGGCGTACGTCACTTTAAAGCCTGCATCACGTAGAGCATCTACGTAATCGCCGGCCATGCCGTCGTCACTGCGGTCGCCATTTTTAGCCACAACCACTTCTGTTGCGCCAATGTGGTTGAGATACCAAATGGCAATGTCAATGTTACCTGTAATACCAGCGCGTTCTTCTTCAGATGCGTTATCTTTCAGAAGAACCGAGTAGTTGATCACTTTCGTACGGCTGTTGACATGGCTTGTCATGCTGCCGAAGTCTAGCGCAGATGTGAGAAGGACACCCCCCGCGTTTTCATCACCCACCCAAACCGCAGGGTCGTGGTGAGGTGTGCCAGTGGCGTATTGAATGTTGTCACGGGCTTCAATAAGAAGGTGAACCGTCTTTGTCATGTGTGTATCTCCTTAGGAGTTCATCCCTAAATGGTTTCTTTGGATCAAAAAACTTATTTTTTGTCGTTCATGTGCATGTGTGCACACATCACTTCGCAAAATAAATTTTTCAATTCCAAATCGTAAACTGAATTCCATTTATAAATGAACTTTACAGTAGTGAAAGAATGAAGAGTGGAAACGCCAATAGAGGCGCTGCGAATAGGTAGCTATCGTAACGGTCTAAAAAGCCGCCATGATGCATGAGTGCTGTACCGCTGTCTTTTACACCAGCCATACGCTTCAGCTTGGATTCATACAAGTCACCAGCCACTGCGCTTACGGCAATGATGGCGCCTGAAATAAGGCCAAGCAGAATCGGTAGACCAGCAATGCTAAACAGCAGAACACTGCCAAGTGTCCCCACAAGGATACCGCCCACAGCACCTTCAATGGTTTTACCCGGAGAGATCTGTGGAGCAAGCTTGCGCTTACCAATACGTTTACCAACCAAATATGCGCCTGAGTCATTCAGAGAAATAACAAGGGCCAGGTAGAGGATAAACAGGTGACCAACGTCTGCTTCTTTACGAATAAAGAACAAGCAGAGCGCGCTGATAACAACCAGTAGAATGGGAAGAGGAGGGAGTTTTCCTTTAAACATATGGCCGAGTTCACGGACCATCATAACCGAAAGCACACCCATAGCTACGCCAAATGCCCATGCAGGCAAAGCAAGCGTTACGAACAGAACAACGGCAGCCATAATCAGCCCCATTGCTACACGTCCTTGCTTTTCAGGGAGAACCTCAAGCATGTCATGTACCTTTGAAAAACGAGAGAAAAGTCCAGATGTGTTTGAGTTCACTGTCTTTGTTTTTGGAAACATTGTCAAGCCGCCTTTGCTGATTGAGCTGTTGTGTAGACCCATGAGACGAGTTTTGCAATACCGAGTTCAATCTCTGCAATGTTTTTACCAAGCATGTAAGCAGGTGTTGAAGCAATGCGATTCTTCTCATCAATAATGATTTCATCAACATTACACATAATACCAATATTTTCTAATGCATTAATGGCGAGAATTGTGCCTTCGTCTTGCCCTGTTGTGAGTTGAACCATACGGCCTTGTAAGGCTGGTGCAGCAATACTGGCAGGAGAAATACACATAAAGCCCATAGGTTTAGCTGCCATGTGCATGGACTGGATAAGTCGTGCAGTTTGAGGCTCTACAATGGTTTGTGTTTTATCGTCAATGAGCGCAAAATTAGAAATGTTTTTAGCTGCACCAAAGCCCCCAGGAATAATCAAGGCATCTAAATCATCTTCTGTGATATCAGCCAGATCTTTTATATCACCTCTGCTTATGCGGGCAGCCTCTACAAGTGTGTTACGTGTTTCGTTTATCACTTCCTCACCAGTTAGGTGATTGACTACATTTTTTTGAGGCATATTAGGCGCGATACAAACAGGTGTGCCGCCGTTTTTAAGGATATGAAGCAGTGTCAGCGTCGCCTCATGGATTTCACTGCCGTCATTTACACCGCATCCAGAAAGCAAAACACCGATTTTCATTATCTTTTATCCTTATTGTTAAAACCTATTTCATAACTCTACTATAACTGGCTGCAAATGTTTATCTTTTTGCGCGTCCAGTGCTCATGTATGTTTAATACACTGCGCGCTGGTTCTCAAAGATAATCATTTTCGCTTCGTTCTAGCGAGTTTTTAAACAGATTTAGGCGTAATCGGCTTAAATCGGTTTAACTGATTTTCTTCATAGCCAGCGCCACCCATTCTTCACGTTGCTCACGTGCGGTGACTTCCATCCCTAGGGCACGGTAAGCTTTTACAATCGCGTCTTCTTGGTGTGTAAGGAAACCTGAAAGAATTGCAACGCCGTCTTTTTCAAGTACGTTCACGAGACCATCTGCCATTTGCAGCAGTGGGCTTGCTAGAATGTTTGCAAAAATCAGATCGTATGGGGCCTTCTTAGAAACTTCAGCCGTGTTAAAGCCGTTTCCAACAAGAGACGTGACTGCCTCGCTTGCACCGTTATTGGCCATGTTCTCTTTGCAGATATCAATGCTTGGCTCGTCAATATCAACCGCAAGGAAAGGTGTGTTTTGCTTTTTCGTGGCACCCAGCGCAAGGATACCGCTTCCGCAACCCATATCAAGGCCGTTCTTAAATGTACGCTCTTCACTCAGCTTGCTGTAAAGCACAAGGCAGCCATATGTTGTTGAGTGCTCGCCTGTACCAAAGGCCATGCCTGCTGGAATATGCAAACTTAGTTTGTTTTTTGGAGGTGTTTCATCAAACGAATGTATAAAGAAATCACCTGCTTCTAAAGGAGGAAAATCTTCACGCATTTTGCTTTGCCAGTCTTCGTCTGACACAATTGTAATAGCATGCTCTTTTGAACTTAGGCCGCAGCTTTCAGCAGCTTCACGCATGCAGCTTTGTACATCAGCGTCATCAATACGTGGATCAAAGAAGGCTGTGACTACCCAGTTCGCATCGTCTTTGTTCACTTTGCCAATGTCTGTGGCAGTGGCAAGGCCAAGCACCATATCTTCAAACAAGTGAAGGTGTTGATCTGGAACATTCATTTGAACTTTTTTAGCGGCTTGTGTCATCAGTTTAAGCATCCTTGTATTGATCTCGGCTCAATGTATCCGAAAAAGCGTTTTAAATCTAGGTGAAAGCGTTGCAAATATCTAAGGGGATTGATATGTTGAGGCGAATTTAATCTTTTTCTCTTTTTCCCTTCTGGAGTTTTTACTATGAAAGAAGTAACCCCCCGTGAAATGGAAGTGATTGGCACCATTAGCCATGTTGTGAACATGGTGCGTGTCATGGACAGTATCGTTGCTGAAGATCAGGCCCGACATGTTGGTTTTTCTGGTCATGTGGGTAGCAGCCTTTTGGATGTGTTTACCGAGATGAAGTGGTCTTATGAAGAGCTGTGCATGAAGCTGTATGCGGACCTGCCTTCTCAGGAGCGTGTCACACCTGTACGCGGTGAAGCGATGTCAACCTATGCAGGGGCGGTTTATGCCAACCTTGATACGTTGCTTAAAGTTTTGGAAAACGACACGACGCATTTTACGGACAGTGAGAAGAAAACGCTTAGCGATTTCTTGAGAACTGTTCAAAAGCGTGTGTGTGCGCCGTTTATACCTGGTCGGGTAACCAAAATTATCGAATAAAAAAAGCCCCCAGTTGGGGGCTTTTTGCATGAAGATTAATCTTCGTCGTTTTCTTCAGTCTCAACAGAGATGGTTACAGGCCAATCAGGCGTACCGCCCCAGGCAAAGTTCATGGCCCAGTGTGCCATTTCGTTCAGCAGGGGTATAACCTCTGCCACGGCATCTTCCAGAGAAGCTTCGCCAGCTTTGAACTTCAGAAGGCCCGGCATCATGATCAAATGCATTTTCAGGTTCAGGTCTTCTTCATCATCAGCGGTAACGGACGTGGTGCTGTAAGTGCTCGGATCAGGCAGACCACGCTGTTTCAGCGTGCTCAGGGCAACTTGTGCCTTGTGCCAGTTATCCGCATCCATATGCAGCTTCATGCTGTTCAGAACATCTTCAAATTGCTCAATGGTAATGGAGGTGTTTTCTTCAGACATAGAAATCTCCTGTTGCTGAAGGGGGAAAAGAAAGTCAGATAGAAATCAACGTGAAGATATACAGCTGCGCGCTTTGGAACAAGTAAAAAGTATAATTCTAAAAAAGCCCCCGTAGTGGGGGCTTAAATTAGCGAACCACTTCTAGCTTAGCGAGGCCTGCGACAAGTTTCTTTTGGCCGGCTTTATCAAAGGCGATTGTGAGGCGGGCGCCTTCACCTTTACCTTCTGCGCTTTTCACAATGCCGTAGCCAAATTTATCATGGAAGACACGGTTACCTACATTTACCTCAGCACCAACGGCACTTGTGTAAGAAACAACAGGCTGCGTGTTCTCGTAGCGGTCTACACTTGAGTGCACTTGTGGACGGAAGAAACCTGTATCAGGCGTTGCAGCCACCATGTGCAGTGCTTCGTCTGGCATTTCAGCAAGGAAACGAGACGGCGTAGCCGGTTGGAACTGACCATACATACGACGTGAAAAGGCGTAAGAGATAATCAGTGTTTTACGGGCACGTGTGACCGCTACGTAAGCAAGGCGGCGCTCTTCTTCAAGGCCTTTTTTACCTTCTTCATTCAGGCTGCGCTGGTGCGGGAAGAGGCCTTCCTCAAAACCTGGTAGGAAGACATTTTCAAACTCTAGCCCTTTGGCGGCGTGAACAGTGGTGATCTTCACTGTGTTTGTACTGTCCGCATCTCTGTCCATCACAAGGCTGATGTGCTCGAGGAAGGTGCCAATATCGCTAAAGTCTTGCAGAGCCCGGATAAGCTCTTTCAAGTTATCAATGCGGTTTTTCGCATCAGGATCTTTATCAGTACGTAGCATTTCTAGGTAGCCACTATCTTCCAGAAGGTTTTCCATTAGTTTATCTGGAGAGGTGGTTTCCATAGCTTTGCCCGCATCATCAATCAGAGCAATAAACGGACGCAGTTTATTGGCAATGCGACTCTGCAATATGCCGTTCTCAATCGCCATACGGGTGGCAAGGTACAAGCTTGTTTGGTGCTCACGTGCGAGTTGAGTAAGGGTAGCAATGGCCGCAGGGCCCATACCGCGCTTCGGTACGTTTACAATGCGCTCAAAAGCGAAGTCATCGCGTGGGCTATTAACAAGGCGTAGGTACGCAATAGCGTCACGAATTTCTTTACGTTCGTAGAAACGCAGTCCACCAATTACCTGATATGGAATCCCTTGGCGGATGAAGCGTTCCTCAATAGAGCGGGTTTGTGAAGCCGTACGCACCAGGATCGCAAAGTCATCCCATGCTTCGCCTTGCAGGTCAGTTTCAATGCGATCAGCAATAAAGCGCGCTTCTTCACGGTCATCAAATACTGGGTGTACTTCGACTTGCTCACCGTCATCGTCAGAGGTCCAAAGGGTTTTATCGTGGCGCTCTTCGTTATATTTAATCAGGCCTGAAGCTGCATTTAGAATGTGGCCTGTTGAGCGGTAGTTTTGCTCTAGACGAACGGCTTTTGCACCCGGGAAGTCGCTATCAAAGCGGAGGATGTTCCCCACTTGAGCCCCACGCCATGCGTAAATAGACTGGTCATCATCCCCCACCACGCAAATGTTATTGTGAGTTTGAACCAGAAGCCTTAGCCACAGGTACTGTACCGTGTTGGTATCTTGGTACTCATCAACCAGTACGTACTTAAACTGGTTCTGGTAACGAGAAAGAATATCTGGGTTCTTTTTAAATAGCTCAATTGGACGAAGAAGCAGGTCACCAAAGTCTGCTGCATTCGCATCAGCGAGGCGCTTCTCATACATTTTGTAAAAATCAATCACGGGAATTTCAAAACCGTAGTGTTCGTTTTCAGGCACTTGGTGCGGAAGCCAGCCGTTATCTTTCCATTTTCCAATCAGGTAAGTCAGTTGGCGGGCGCTTAGTGTGCTATCGTCAACGCCGCGGTCTTTTAGAATTTGCTTACACACGCTGAGCTGGTCATCAGCCCCCAGAATGGTGAAGTTACGATCAATAAAGCCAGCAGCTTCAGCATGCATACGTAGAATGCGAGCCCCAAGGCTGTGGAAAGTGCCCAGCCACATACCAGAAGCGGGCATACCGAGCATCTGCTCAATACGTTCCAGCATCTCTTTTGCAGCTTTGTTGGTAAAGGTTACCGCAAGCACTTGAGAGGGCGCTGCAAGGCCACTCATTAGAATATGCGCAAGACGTGTTGTCAGCACACGTGTTTTACCTGTTCCGGCACCTGCGAGCACAAGAAGAGGGCCCTCTGTATGGAGGACGGCTTCACGTTGTGGGTCATTCAGTGTCGAGATCAGATCTTGCATGTTTTTGGCCTTAGAATTGTTTTAAAATTTAAAATATCATTTTGTGTTATTTTGTCCATACTTAAGGCATGATGTGGCGAATTTTCGCCACTTTTTTATCATTTTGGCCTTGAAAGTTTACCTGCCCATTCACATACCCTTGCTACAGACGGCAGAACGTGAGAATCTGCCAAAGTTAAAAAAGGATTTGAAAACAATGACAAACGTGCAAAACACAGAAAAGCAGACATTTTCAGCAAAGCTGATGCAACTCCGCTCGACTCTTGCGCATAAGGTAGCAAGTGCGCTGATTGGTCGTCCAGTGAGCATTAGCACGACACCAGCGAGCACAATCGCATCGTCTATGATCCTTTGGTATTTTGAAGGTAATACACGTAAGTTTATTATGGTGCGTGAAAAGCAGGATGAAAACCGCGCACGCTTTGTAAGCTGCCTGGATAGTGGTAAGTACGAAAGCCCATCAGTTGCGCTGATGAACACCTGCCGTATCGCCCTAGGTGAAGCCTTCATTAAAACCGTTGATAAACGACTCTTTGATGTGGACCGCGTAATGAGCGCGCCAATGTTTAAATATGAAGACAAGTTTACAGGCAAGATTCGTCCGATCCAAGCACTGGTGTGGATGATGCAGATTACGCCTGAGCAAGCTGAGCTGTGCCTCACCCATAAAAAGGGCGCAGAAGTGGTGGCAATTCCTGAATTTGCCATAGTAGGTGGGGATGTAACCCCGAGCCACCGCGTTATTTACCAAGCCAGCCTAAGGCACATCCATGCACAAAGTAACCGTGCGGATGCAGACCTGTTTGAAGCGCTGGAAGACTTGCTTAAGGACAATGCACCATCCACAAGGATCTTGCACTAAGCTTTACCTAAGCACCAAAAAGCCCTGCATTTGCAGGGCTTTTTTAGTCGATTTGACGGCTTAGCAGTCAAAGATTTGTGCAATCAGGATTTGGGTTGGGTCATCCGGAATTTCTTTCAGAATCACCAAGCTGAAATCACAGACGTCTTCTTGACGCTTTTGGCTGTAGCGCTCGCTCACGCTGCAGTTCATATCTTTGAAGGCCTGCAGGCGCGCAACGATGACGCTTTCTACATCGCCGCTGAACAGTCTTTCAGGGAATTCAGAGCAATGCTGGTATTCAGGAGCAGTTGCCTCAGATGTTTCTTGAGCAAAAGTCGGTGTGGACAGGGCCAGAATAGCAGCCGTAACAGCAATCATATGCCTTAACATGGCAGGTCTCCTTTCAGAAAGAGGGACGCAGATTTCATATGTATTAATAAAATGGTATACAAAACAGGACGGGCGCGCAAATAGAAAATAAAAGAAAATTTAAAAACCCCGCATTTGCGGGGCTTTTGCTAGGTATTTAATTTATGCTTCAATATGAGAAAAGGCGTCCGCTGCCTCTACAAGAGACTTGGCCGTACCATTCTCCATAGCGCTGTGGCCAGCATCAGGTGTAATAATTAGTTTTGACTCAGGCCATGCTTTATGGAGTTCATAAGCTTGAGAAATTGGGCAAACCACGTCGTAACGGCCATGCACAATGGTGCATGGGATGTGACGTACTTTATCAATGTAGTGAATCAGTTGATTATTTGTGAGGAAGGCATCGTTCACAAAATAGTGCGCTTCAATACGGGCAAATGGCAGAACAAATTTCGGGTCTACGCCTTTTTCAATCAGTTCCTTGCTTGGAAGCAGTTTACTTGTGGCCATTTCCCATGTGGTCCAGTGCTTTGCTGCTTCAAGACGTACGTTTTCATCATCGCTTGTCAGGCGCTTGTAGTAGGCGTACACAAGGTCATGGCGCTCTTCTACTGGAATGTGGTGGCTGTATGTTTCAAACGCATCAGGGAAGATGTGTGATGCGCCTTCTTGGTAGAACCACTTAATGTCTTGTTCTCTGCATAGGAAGATACCGCGCAGAACCATAGCGCTTACGTGCTTTGGGAATGATTGTGCGTAAGCAAGACTGAGTGTACTACCCCAGCTACCACCAAAGAGGTGCCATCTGTTAATGCCAAGGTGAATGCGGATTTGCTCAATATCATCAATCAGGTGATCTGTGGTGTTATCTTCAAGAGAAGCAAATGGCGTACTTTTCCCACAGCCGCGCTGGTCAAACAGAATAATACGGTATTTATCAGGGTTAAAGAAACGTCGGTAAAGAGGGTCTGTACCACCACCAGGTCCACCATGAATAAACAGCACAGGAATTCCTTCTGGGTTACCTGATTCTTCCACGTAGAGTGAGTGCACATCGCTCACCTGTAGCATGTGGGATTCAAAGGGTTCAATTTCTGGGTAAAGGTGCTGTTCAGACATGGTCTCTCTCTCTTTTTATCTCTTATTTATAGAAAGTCTTATAAAAAATAAGATAGGTTTTTCTTTCAAAACTGTCACATGAAAAAAGCCTTCCTAGAGGAAGGCTTTTCACATTATCGATTAGATCAGTTGAACTGGCTCAGGATGCGCTGACGGGCAGCGTCCTGATGAACAGCCGCAACGCCTTTGAGGCCAAGGGCCTTGATGGTGGTTTCCAGGCCGCCTTCATGGTTGCAGGCGGTCAGCAGCTCTTGCAGGCGCTCGTCACTCACAGTGTCATCTTTCATCAGGTCCTCGGTCATGTTATCACGAACAGCATAGTAAGCCTGGTCGTACATCAGGTGGCGAACATTGCTCGATGAGGCCGGCAGGGTCTGGCAGGCATCGTTGACAACTGCTTGGGCTGTGCTGGCCACAAGGCCCTTGCATGCCTCAACGATTTTGCTGGCGAGTTCAATACGCGGCAAAGGCGAAAAAGTCATGAGCATTCTCCTATTGTTGCTCGGTGGAAAAAGAGTGAAGATTTTAAGGTAGATGAGATATAGAGAGGGAAGGGTAAGATGTCAATGGCTGTATATGAAAAAAAAGCCCTTAAATAAGGGCTTTTTCGTCGATTTAGGTCAATTTATGACTGGCATGGAACACGGTGATGGTGTCACCTGAGGGTAGAACATCATATTGTGATACATTTTCACGGGCGATGTCTTCATTGTTCCAAGTAGGAGACTTGGGAGGCCTCAGAGATGCGCCAAAGGAGCCAGCATGCAAAGACGAGGGCCAGTACAGGTCACCTTGATCTGTTTTAACCCAAGTGCTGCCGCCATCACGGGCAACGCTGATATCCAGCCTTTCCATGGCGTCCATCGGTTCGCCAAGCTTGCCGATATAGTACTTAAACTGAGAATAGCTTTCACCTGCATAGGAGGTTACAGCGATGTAAATTTCAGCATCCACACGGAAGAAGTGACGCAGTTCCAGCTTTTTGGCCTCAAGGGGCGGCTTAAGCATGGTCGGCGTGGGGCTCGGCAGTGGCAGCAGAGTGACCTGCGCTAGGCTGAGATGTTCATGATAGCGATACACCGTGCCAGTATCATCAGGCGTTTGTTTGAACAGAATGTGAGCTGGACCTGAGAAATGCAGCTCCATTGGTGGCAATACAGTATTTGGCCCTTGCAGGGTGAGCACACGAATGCCGTTCTGTGTCGCAATGTGAGTTGTTTTCAAAGCCTGAAAAGTTTTGCCATCAGGACTAAAGAAAACCAATTGCTTGGAGCGTTCATGGATCACCAAGATTTGCTCTGCGGAGTTTTCAAGACGAAAAAATCGGGGCATAGAGTCCTCGTTGGGTTAGGAAAAAGGAAAGAAGTTTTTGTTATTCCAGCTGTTTATATGGGAAATCTGGGGCATGAGCAAGCAAAAAGCCCTCCAAAATGGAGGGCTTTAAATTCGTATGTTATGCAGGGAAGATGATTTCTGATTTGTAGATCAGGTCTGTTGCAATCAACAGATCAATAAACCCTTTATGCTCGCTTTTGGGATTTTGAAGTTTTTCCCAAATGTCATCCTTTTCTTCGAATGGCAGTTCGTCAAAGGCTTTGAGAAGCTGGTACAGGGCCGTTGCGCAGGCGCCAGGCTTCTTGCTGACACGGTCGCGGAGCTTGAAGAGAACTTCAAAGGCGGTACGGGCTTCGCTAAAGTCGCCGGATGCGGGTTCAGAGCGGAAATTGCCTTTCACGGATTTGAAATCGGCTTTGGGGAACCTGCCGTTATCCACATGTTTCAGTGTTTCTTGTTTGCGTACTTCATTCTTGGATGTCAGGCCGAACAGAACTTTGCGTTGGGAGGCCGGAGAAAGCTGCAAAAACTTTTGCAGGGAAGATACTGGACGATCAAGAGTGGCTTCGGAAGCTTCTCTCATGAATATGAGCACGGCTTCAAACGTGTTGGATTTTGGGGCAGACATGGTGCATCTCCATCAGGATAGATGTGTAAAAACGGGAAAAAGGATATTAAATCAGAGCATTATTAACTGGTATACACCTTGGGTGTCAAGCCAAAACGCCGAATAGCATATCGCGCTTTTTACCAAAGCCTTCTGTTTTGGTGACGTTGAAGCCTGCAGCTTCCAGTTTATCGCGTACATGACGAGCTGCAGAGTAGGTAGCAAAGGTACCTTCTGGCTTGGTGTGTTTACCAAGTGCAAGCATGAGTTTTTCGTCCCAAAGTTCTGGGTTTTTAGAAGGTGCAAAGCCGTCCAGGTACCATGCATCGGCCATAAAATCAGCCTCTGGAAGGTGCTCAAGTGCGTTGTGGTTTAGTACTTGAAGCTGCACACCCATAAAGTCATCTGGGGCAATGAAGTCTTCACTATGGATTGTCTTGTAAGTTTTTGAAAATTCAAGAATATAAGGTGAGAGTGACTCATGCTTTTCAAGGTGTTTTTTCACATCATAAAGGTCCAGTGGATGGAGCTCATAAGAGAGATAAACAAGGCGACCTTTCGGTTTTGCTGCAAGCCATGCGTCAACTGTTGTGAGGAAGTTAAGACCCGTACCAAAGCCAAGCTCACAGATTGTGAAAACTTCGTCTTCTTCTAGCTTTGCCCAGCGTTCCCCTAGGTTGTTACCACCAATAAATACATGACGTGTTTCATCGTCACCGCCTTCTTTGGAGCAGTACAAATCATCATACATACGAGACTTTAGAAGTCCATCTTGCCAGTACACACCCTCAGCAGGGCCTGCCATCGCCATTTTTTTGTGGTTAATGTATGGTGCCATGTTTGTTTCCTTAATTACTTCTTCACTCTCAGCCTATCATTTTTCAAATGTAAAATTTGTAAAATGATATTCTCCGTGAAGTGTTATCTTGAAGAAAAGCTTTTTAGGTATTTTAGTCCTGCCAACAGTCCTAAAATATTTACTTTTCTTCGCTCAAAACCTCTTAAGGTTTTGGCTTCGTGTTACTTCGCACTCTAGTAGGCTAACTCTTTGGTATGCCTTCTAGGCCAAATAAAAACTTAAATCTGCGCTTTGGTTTTTTCGTAATAGAAAAACCGTTCACTGTGGAAGCTACAAAAACTTTATAGCCAATCCATATGCGAAGATAAATGCCTTTAAGTGAAAACGAGACAAAGCCGGGTTGCCTTGTCTCGTTTCCATGGTCATCTTCAAGTTCAGTATTGATAAAGGTTTCGTTACCAAAACCGATTTCAGTAAATACCTTCACTTAAGCCGCGCTTTCATCTTTCTTCTCTTCAGAAGCATCAACACTAGTGTTTTCAGTACCAGCATTTTCTGGGCGCTGAAGCGGGAAGAAGATCACGTCACGGATGCTCTCTTCGTTTGTCAGAAGCATGACCAACCGGTCGATACCGATACCGATACCACCAGCAGGTGGCATACCATGCTCAAGGGCACGGATGTAGTCGCTATCGTAAGGCATCGCTTCATCGTTACCTTTAGCAGCTTCTTCAACTTGCGCTTGGAAACGGCCTGCTTGGTCAGCAGGGTCGTTCAGCTCACTGTACATGTTCGCGATTTCCCAACCGTTGATGTACAGCTCAGCACGTTGTGCAATATTGCGGTTATCATCATGCGTACGCGCTAGAGGCGACGTAGCAAGTGGGTGGTCGTAAATGTACGTTGGGTTAATCAGTTGGCTTTCACATAGCTCTTCAAATAGCGTTGCGAAGATATGGCCTTCTTCCTGCCAGTCTTCAACGTCTACGTGGCAGCGTTTTGCAAAGGCAAGCATGCTTTCTTTGCTCTCTAGGTCTTCTTCTTTCGCACCACCAAGTGTGAGAAGGGCTTCTTTCATGCTCATGCGCTTCCATGGGCCTGTGAAATCAATCTCTTTATCACCGTAAGTGAGCTTTGTTGTTTCAAATACTTTTTGGCATAGGTGCTTAATCAGTGCCTCAACAAAGTCCATTGTATCGTTTGCATCCCAGTATGCTGTGTATGATTCAAGCATTGTAAACTCTGGGTTATGCTTAATAGAAATCCCTTCATTACGGAATACGCGAGCCATTTCAAACACGCGCTCAAAACCACCGACAACAAGGCGCTTCAAGTGAAGCTCAAGTGCGATACGGAGGTTTAGAGGGATATCTAGAGCATTGTGGTGTGTACCAAACGGCTTGGCTGTTGTGCCACCAGCTTCATGGTGAAGGAATGGTGTTTCAACTTCTAGGAAACCTGCATTTTCGTAGAAACGACGAATCTCAGACATGATTTCACAACGCTTACGGAATGTGTCGCGTGTGTCTTTGTTGACAATCAGGTCAACGTAGCGCTGACGGTAACGTGTCTCTTTATCTGTTAGGCCGTGCCATTTCTCTGGAAGAGGGCGCACAGATTTTGTGACCATTTTGTAAGAGTCAGCCTTTACAGAAAGTTCACCTTTCTGTGTACGCATCATTGTGCCTGTAATACCGATGATATCACCAACATCACATGTTGTTTTAAACTCGTCGTAAACTTCTTTTGAAAGTCCGTCTACACTTAGTGCACACTGGATTTGACCAGTTTCATCCTGCAGGCGTACAAACGCCAGTTTACCAAACTCACGAATAAACATCGCACGGCCTGCGATCACCACCTTATCAGTTAGCTCACCTAGCTCTTCGCTGCTCATTGGGCTGTATTTATCCCAAAGGGCGCTTGCGCTATGTGTTGGCTTAAAATCGTTTGGGTATGGGTTGGTGCCAGCTTCGCGCAGAGCGTCTACTTTTGCGCGGCGTGCATCAATGACAGAGTTTGTTTCCAGTGTCATGGGGTTTTGGACTTTCTTTTGTATAAGCTTTTACAGCCTCAGTTGTAACAATTCAGCGGAAAAATTTCAATGGCTAAGGGTCATTTTTGAGAAAAGTATACATATTTTTTCTGGGTCTCATGAAAAACACCCCCGTGAGGGGGCGTTTTCTTTTTGTCTTAACCTTCGTTTTTGAAGTGGTCGTAGAGGTATTTCTCGCCCTTATCACAAAAGAAGGTGAGGACGGTTTTGACGTCCTTGTGTTTTTCTCTGATGCGCTCAGCGGCAAGCCAGTTGGCACCACTTGATGGGCCAACAAACGTACCGTATGTTTTGGCAAGCTCTTTCATTTTAGCAACGGCATCTTCACCTTTAACTTTTACAATGTCGTCAATTTCGCCCCTGTGGCGCTCAATAATGCCTGGCACAAAACCGTCAGAGATGCCTTCAATCAAGTGATGACAAAACTCACCACACTTAATCAGCGCTGCGCCGTCAGGCTCCATAGCTACAACTTTAAGGTTCGGGTTATGCTTTTCTTTAAGCACTTTACCAACACCGATGAGGGTTCCTCCTGTACCAATGCCATTGGTAATGGCATCAATGGTTACACCTTCTGGAATTTGGGTCAGGATCTCTTCTGCCATCCAGTGCATGTTCTCTTCTACGTTCCACTCATTGTTAAACTGTTGAGGACACCAGTGGCCGGGTAGGTTCCCAAGACGGATCGACTCTTCCATCGCTTCATCCACGTTGAAGGTACCTACAAAACGCACATCTGCACCAAAGGCACGTGAAATATAAGCGCGCTCTTGTGAGAAATCGCTCGGCATGCAGACAATCATTTTGTAGCCCTTAACCGCAGCCACCATGCTCATGGCGTTGCCTGTGTTTCCGCTGGTTGATTCTACAATGGTGTCGCCAGGTTTAAGCAGGCCTTCTTGTTCCGCACGCTCAATCATGTACTTGGCAAGGCGCGCCTTGAGAGACCCTGATGGGTTTAAGAACTCACATTTAATGAGGTTATTATTCAAATGCAGAAGAGGTGTGTTGCCAATGGCGTCAAGGATTGTATTTGCCATTTACGTCTCCTTACTTCGGAATGTTCATGTGTTCCATGCCTGCAAAGTCCTCAGGCATTGGCTGGTGCGGTATTACTGGAGAAATAATCATCATGATCACGATGCAAATTACCATTGGGGCCACTACAAGAACGATTCTTTGAGGGAGCTTTGTGACATCAAGCTGCTCACCTGCTGCTTTGTAGAGTAGGTAAATTGTGTAAGCCAGTAGAACAAAGCTGAGGAGCGCAAGGAATGTCAGAACATTAAAGATGAGAGAAATGATAATCATTGGGATCATCGTGAGGAATGTGACGCTGAATGCTTTATCAAGGTCATCTTTACCGCCAAGCATTGGCGCCATTTTACCCATAATGAAAGCAAAGAGCAGAAGGCCTGCAGCACCGAAAATTGGTTCAAGAATTGTTGCAACAATAGAAATAGGGTTACCTGATACAATGTTCAGAATAAAGGCAATGATAGCAACCAAAACAAGCAATGGAAGCACTTGAGTTGTCATGGTTGTTTTCCAAGAGCGGCCTTTAGCAAGTTCTGCACTAATGGTTTGGAATGGCGATTTAATCATATTTTTGCAAAGTGCGACCATATCTGTTGCCATTGCTTTTGCATCAAAGTTACTCATGGAGAACCTACCTTTTTAATTGTTTTTACCCGTAGAAAGTTTAGCAATCCCCAAAGGCCTGTGCAAGCAGAAGGGCAGATGCAGAAAAAGTTAAAGCGGGCGCTGTGGTATCTGCTGCGTATAAAGGCATAAAAATAAAAGAAGAGGGGATAAATCTCTTGACGAGGCATCCATAGTTTTTTAAAAGTAATGCACTACCCAGCTGGTGTAGCTCAGTGGTAGAGCACTTCATTGGTAATGAAGAGGTCGGAAGTTCAATTCTTCTCACCAGCACCAGTAAAGCTAAAATTAATATTTACTTTGTTTGAGGTAAAATTTAGATTTTGGCAGGATGTTTGTGGTTTTGAGTGACGCCGTGTACTTTAAATGTACACAAAGAACGAAAAACGCAAACAACCAAACAAAAGACAATTTTATACGCGGGATTAGCATAGTGGTAATGCTCTAGCCTTCCAAGCTAGCTAGAGGGGTTCGATTCCCCTATCCCGCTCCATTTAAATGAAAAGCACCCCTTGTGGGTGATTTTTTATTTAAATTGGTAGGGTTGGGAAGCGAACCATTGGGTTCGACAGGAGCGTAGCGACGCAGAAACCGAGCGTTAGCGAGGGACCCGTAGGGTGAGGGCTTTAGCCCGAATCATTCCCCTATCCCGCTCCATTTATTTCAATCGCCCAGAGGGCGATTTTTCTTTTTTAATAAATTCCATGCCTGAATTTCGGCGGACAAGGTGTTCAAAGCCCTCTATACTCCTAAACGAATTGTAATAGAAGAGTTTTAGGATGCAATCAGCACAGAAAAAGCAAGAGTTCTATACCGCCTATGTGGAAAGGAACGCTGAATATGAAGGTGTGTTCTTTATGGGGGTGAAAACGACAGGTGTGTTTTGTCGTCCGAGTTGTACGGCACGTACACCTAAGTTTGAAAACTGCGAATTTTTTGAGGATGCACAGGAAGCACTACTTGCAGGTTATAGGCCATGTAAAAAGTGTCAGCCGATGTCTCTACCAAATGAAGAATCTCCACTGATTAAAAAGCTGGTGGCTGCGGTGGAAAATGAGCCTGATAAACGCTGGAAAGATGCAGATTTTAAGGCCCTTGGAGTAGATAGCTCTACTGTGCGCAGGCAGTTTAAAAAACGCTTTGGCATGACGTTTGTAGCTTATGCAAGGGCGCGCCGTATGGGCATTGCCCTTAAAGATATCAGAGAAGGAGCATCAGTGATTGAAGCGCAAGTTTCAGCTGGATATGAATCTGGCAGTGGGTTTAGAGATGCGTTCTCTCGCATTATTGGTAAAGCGCCAAGCAAAGAGCCTGAATTGGTTTTAAAGGCAGAGTGGATTGATACGCCGATTGGTGCCATGCTTGCCATTGCGGATGATGATGGTTTATATCTCCTTGAGTTTACCAGCCGCAGAGGACTGGAGCGTGAGATTGAGCGCATGCGCAGTCAATTTAAAGCGGTGATTCTACCGGGTGGAACGCCTGTGATTGATCAGCTAAAAACAGAGCTTGCATCTTACTTTAAAGGTGAGCTAAAAACGTTCAAAACACCGCTTGTCTATTGCGGAACGCCTTTCCAAGGGCAGGTGTGGGACGCCCTACAGGGGATTCCGTATGGCAGCACGCGCAGCTACGCAGAGCAAGCTGTGCATATTGGTAACCCGAATGCCGTACGTGCTGTTGCTAGGGCCAATGGCTGCAACCAAATTGCCATTCTTATTCCATGCCACCGTGTAATTGGGTCTGATGGATCTCTTACAGGATATGCGGGTGGGCTGGCACGCAAAGAGTGGCTGCTGGCACATGAAAAGAAGCATAAAATCTCATAAGAAACCAGCCTTTAGATTGATAGTGTGATTTGTATACGTTAGAACAGCGTTAATATTTATCTGCCTAGTTTTTCTGATGCGACATGTGGTCGCTTTTACTCTAAGGAGGCTGTTATGGGTCTTATCAATTCTATTGCGCGCGATGCAAGCCATGCGCTTTCACGGGCCATTGATTTGGCAACCACGGGTACTTTTGCTCTGGTGCTTGCCATTATCTTTCTGCTGATGTTCAGCAGCGGTGCAGGCACTCTGTTTGCGGTACTGTCTCTGGCGGGCTTTGTCCGTGCAGGATGGAAGTACTTTGAAGGCGCTGTAAAGCTCTTTTAAATCGAATTAAAAAACACCCCAAGCGGGGTGTTTTTTATAGATGAGAAATGTAACTTTTTGTTGTGAATTTATGGGCTTTGTAATATTTATACGGGTGTTAGTTTTTAAGAAATAGGTGAGAAAAATGTTAAATAATTTAAAAATTATACCGCTTGCACTTATTACAACTGTGCTTGTTGGTTGTGCTGGTAATAAACCTCCTTTAACGCGCGCAGAGCAGCTTGCAGAAAATGCAAGAAAAGAGGCTGAGAAAAAAGTATTTGAGCAAGAGCATTTAACCAGGGTGTATAATGGAAAAAATAAGCGTGAGATTATTGATGCAGCTGAAAAGGTATTAAAGCTTTCAGACCCTAAAGATTTTGGGTTTTCTCATCATGATAATGGGTTCAAAGCCCGTAGAGACTGGGATTATTATGCCGTTTTTACAAATGAAAGAGGGACAGATAACTGGACAGTTAATGTCAAAGAGCTTTCAGGAGGGAGAGTTGAAGCTACTGTAGAAGAGAGGACTGATCGTGCAAGTAGTCAACCTAATTATATATATGTCCATGGTGTAGGTACAATGAGTACAGGAACAACAGTTAGGAAGACAGAGTTGATTTCTGAAAGCTCAGCGCTTTACGATTTATTCTGGAAGCGAATGGACTATATATTAGGACAGAGAAGCGATTGGACAACCTGTGAATCCCATAAGCAAGAGGTGAAAAGCAATAATAAGCTTTCAGGTAAATTTAACCAACTCTGTGGCCCGTTAGCTAAAGATTTACTTCCTGAGGAGTTAAGAGAAGAAGCAAAAAATAAAGCTTAAGTTCTAAAAAAAAGAGCCTCTATTTAGAGGCTCTTTTCTTCTTAGCTGTTTCTCAATTCTTCAGGAAGCTTATCAGCTGAAAGGCTCCCGCATAGGGGGTTAAGTTTATTCCCTTTTTTAACTTTTTCTTCTTGATGTAATTTGTTTAGACCAAGTTGGTTCTTGAAGTCCTCACATGTTGTCCAAGTTTGAGTTTTACCTAGTAAATAGTCCATTCGTTTCCAGAATAAGCTGTAAAGGTCTTTACGATTTTGGAATAGCTCTGGCTGGGTCATTTTTTTTCTACCTGCAAATGTAATACCTTCTCCTATAGCGTAGATACTATTATCGCCATAGTTTACACCACCTGTATTGAGAGTAACTGTCATTTTAATACTGTTATTGGATTGTTCCTCTGTGTGAACTTCCCATTTGTCAATGCCGCTATCTGCTGTAAGTATGGCATACCAGAGCCATGAACGATTTGCGAGGAACCCGTTTTTATTATGAATAAATTTTGTATCTTTAGGATCCGATAGTGTAAGTAGCTTTTCAGCAGCTATAATGACTTCCTCTTGAGTCTTCCCTTTGTAGATGCGAGTCATGTGTGTAGCTTCAAAGACTTTACGTTCTTCATCTTGATTGAATTGTTCTTCTCGGCTGAGTTCTGGGGCTTGTTTGTTGCATCCATAAATTGTTAGACATGCTGATGCAATCAGCATATTTCTGAATGTTCGTTTCATAAGGTTTCTATCTCCATAAAATATTAACTTTAAAGTTTATATACGAGCTTTGTTACAACGTCTCGTTATTTTTTCGAGGCTGGCGGGATTGGTGAAAAGTAACCCACACCCACAAGCATGAGGCCTGTGGCAATGAAGGATACTGTTTTCGCAATCATGCTTGCCTGTGAGATATCAACAAGGAAGAGCTTACCAACTACCACACAAATAAGGCCAGCACCTGTGAGCCATAGTGTGCGGTGCTGAATACGTGCACCGTAAAGCACCATAGCAAGGGCGATGGTTGTCCATAGGATCGAGGTTGCTGCAAGGAAGGTATTATCATTCCAAAGTTCATCCATATTATATGATGTAGCGCCCGAATACTCCACGATAGTACGTGCCAGTACTGTGTTTATAAATATAAAGCATAGTGCGCCCCACCCTAGAGTGAGGTAAGTTTTATAATTCTGTAAATATATAGGCAGTTTTTTCTGGTATATAAAAAGGACATAAAGGGCAAAAAGGTTCACAAGTTCTGCTGAATATAGCAGTGGAATATAAACGCCTTGTTTATGGTATCCATGCGTGAATTCAAACAATATAAATAGAATGACCACTACTGCAATAATTGGGAGTGCAATGTTTTGGTAGGTATCTGCACGCTTTTTAAAGGGTGACAGTATTTGTATACCTTTGTAAGGAATAAACCAAAGGGCAGCGGAAAATAATAGGAATCCAACCAGCTCAGAATGGAAATAGCTAATGTTATCTGTGATTATATTTGATGTCCCAAGGATACAAAAGCTTTCATAGGCTGCAAAAGAGAGAGAGCCTAATAGCCCTATAGCGCATGAAATTGATAATTTTTTCTCTGGTAGTTGCTTGAGTAGCATGAAGTGAACGGCAATGGCAGTAATCCAAGTTATCCAGCCAAAAGGAAGAACTGTAAGGCCAGTGATCCCTAAGCCTTTGTGCCACATAGTGGCTTCAATCCAGATTCCAGCAGTAAATACAGCCGGTGTATAGATAGGTGAGAGCAGGCCAATGTCTTTCCATTTAAGTTTGTTGCTCATGCACTGGAACCCTGCAGTAATAAGCACAAATGCAAGGACAAAGAGGTTGTACCCTGCAAAGTATATAACAGGGTCGGCAGGGTTATAAAATATGATAGGGCTTGTCAGGTATTCATTGGTGCCGAAAATTAAAATTTCTCTAAATAATCCTGTAAAAAGCCATGTCATGCCCCAGAGCGTACAGTAGAGGCTGGCATTGCCTTTATCTTTACCGGTAATATAGCTAGTAAACAGGCCTGCTACAGCAAGGCTCATGAAACTAATAAATTCTGGGTTGAAGATCGGTAAGCCTGTTGTATGGCTCGCAAATGGGTTGAGGTACTCAAGGATGAGTGCGCCACCTGCAAGCAGTTGAAGAATAATACCTGCTGTTGCTGTCGATCTGCTGCCTTGACGCAGGCCAAGCCATACAGCGGCAGCACCTTCTAGCGCCCAGAGGGCACCCACTTCACGGGCATCAAACACCAATGGAATTGTGAGCGTACCAAGGATGGCTGCAAGCGCCATGAATGAAAGTCTAATGCCTTGCATCTGCTTTTGGCCTTGTAGGATAAGGGCTGTAAATCCATACACAAGGGCCATGCTGGCAGAGGTATAAGCGTAGCCGTACTCAATGTCTCGCATTGGGAACTCATTGAAGGCGAGAATCGCAAACGGCAAAGCAAATGTGATGAGGCTATCCACATAGCCGTCGTTATTCACCACTTCTTTACGGGCAAAGAGAATGCTGACAGCAAGGTAAAGGATGAAGAATGTTGCCAGCATCATTTGCATAAGTGGAATATCTTGTGGTGCGTACCATTGTGGAATAAGTACAAATGTGCTGAGGAAGCCAAGAATGTTCAGCAGTCTCCATGACTTGTAATAAGCCGTAGAGAGGACAATAGCGTTTAAAATGAGGTAGTACGCAAAGACGTAGATGTCGGGGATGTCTTTGGCAACACCAGAAAGAATAGGGGCCACAAATCCACCGCCAAGTGCCAGTACAGCAAGGGAAAGGGAGTTGTTTTTAAGTGAAAGCGCAAGGCCAGCACCACCAATAACACAAGTGAGAGGCAGGGCAACTTTATAGCTCAGGAGCTCAAACATGAAGTACGCGGCGTAGGTATCTAAAAACAGAACCGCAAGACCTGTCCCCATAAGAGAGAGGCCGTAAACTTCTTTATCTTTTTTCAAGTAATGGCCAGCGCCAATAAAGGCGAGACCTGCAAGCGCAATACCTGACACTTTCATGAGAGGCGTAATTTCAATAAACGGCGTGATGGTCTTCATGAGGAAAGAAATACCAATCAGAAGGATCACAACACCAATACGTACAAGGCCTTTATCGCCTTTAAAGAAATCAATAATCAGATTGAAAAAGCTACCTGCAAGCTGTGGTTCTGGCTCTTTTTTGGTAGGTGTTTTCTTTTTAGGAGCTGCTTTGGCAGCTTTAATTGCCTTGGTGGCAGGTTTTTCGTCTGCTGTTTTAGAAATGGATTTTTGGATGTTTTGAACTGCTTCGACAGCTTTTTTCTTCGTTTGGCTCTTTTTAGGTTTAAGGCTCGCAAGTTGCTCTTTGGCGCTTTTTAGGTCTGCGCGCGTTTCATATAGAGCAAATATCAGCCAGCCAAGCAATCCTCCTGTAATCCAGTGAATCTCTTTAAAGCTTAAAGAAATAAGAATGCCGAGGGCGGCGCCGAAGTAGTTCATTTGTATAGCCTTTTATTAATTCTTAGGGGTGAGTTTACCCTAAAAAGTTAAATGCGACAAAGATTGTTGCATATTCTGCAAGAGGTTTAGGCACGAGCTTTGCTTTAGAAAACAGTGATTTAAAATGTAACGCTGGATTGCGCTCAAGTGTTGAGAATACAACAGTTTGTGGCAAATACGTCAGGTAATGTCCGTATGCGAGCAATATGTACACATTTTTTTAATACGGTCTCGTGTAGACTTACATAAGAATAGTGGAAAACTGTGACTGAAATGGGGAACGGGGCATGAAAGCCTACAAATTATCTATATTATTTATGCTATTAGTTGCACCTATGGTGCATTCTCAAGCGACCTTTAATGTGCAAAGTTCTGGCCGAGGGTTAGAAAATGCCAAAATGGGCGCGCGTATGCAGCAGCTTCATGACAGTCAACAAGCCACCATTGATCTTCTTCAGCCACAATCCTTTTCAGTCCTTCCAGATTGTGATGCCCTTGGTGAAAAAATTAATTGGAACGCAGGCACTAACTCCTTTACATGTATCCAAGAGGATGACCCAACCGTTTACGGGTTCGCCAAAGACCCGCTTCCGACGTGTGCTGGTACAGAATTCTTGCAAGGGGATGGTACCGACCTGTCTTGTGTAGATGCCACATCCGTTGTAACAGGTTCTGAGATTGACCCTACGGTTACAGATTTCGCGAAAGATCCGCTCCCAACTTGTGGCGCCAATGAGGCCCTTAAAGGGAATGGTACGTCACTGACTTGTGTGGCTATTTCTGGTGCAGGTGTGGAGAGTGACCCAACAGTTTACTCTTTCGCACAAAGCCCTCTACCAACCTGTGGTGTAGGCCAAGTTCTACGTGCTGATGGTACGTCTCTTTCTTGTGTAACAGATACAGACGGTGGATTTACCGAGTCTGACCCTCTTACAATGACCTTTGCAAAAGGGACACTACCGGTTTGTGCCGCAGATGAAGTTTTAAGTAACACGGATGGCCTTGGACAGGCCTTTGCCTGTGTAGATGCTGCAACTGCCGCTGCTGGTGCAGCCGATGACCTTGGTAGCCACGTTGCAACGCAGGCTCTAGATATGGCAACGTATGCTATCAATAATGTAGCAGACCCTACAGGTGCGCAGGATGCTGCAACAAAAGCTTATGTAGATGCCGAGGTTGCTGCTGGTGTGGCCAGTGTATCTGAGACTGACCCAACAGTGGAAGCATTTGCAAAGAATAACTTGCCAAACTGTACGGCAAGCCAACTATTAAGCGGGAACGGCACAGCATTGTCTTGTGTGGATGCCGCAACAGCGGCAGCGGGTGCTGCTGATGACATGGGTGACCATGTAGCTGATCAAAATATTCAATTAGGATCTTATTATCTCTCAGGTGATGGGGATAATGAAGGGGTTCAAGTGAGTGGGTCTGGTGCTGTAAGCATTCTTAAGAACGGTGCTGCGACAGGACTAGATGTGCAAACAAATGGCGCAGGAGGGATAGGGGTTCATGGTCGTGCGACTGGTTCGTCAGGCGTTGGTGTGCGTGCCACTGCAAATGATGCGACAGCAACGGCGCTTATTGTAAGTTCTACAAACGGTAAAGCTTTTGAGGTTGCAAGTGGTTCTGTACATATGGGGTCTGGGCGTGTTCAAGATGTTGCTGACCCAACTGCAGCGCAAGATGCCGCCACAAAGGCATATGTGGATGCACAGGTTGCTGGTGGTTCTGGTGACTCAGGCACTCTTGACGGTTTAGATAGCACCCAGTTCCTGCGTAGTGATCAGGCAGATAGCACAACAGGTGCGCTTGGTGTTGGTAATGCAGATCGTGATGGTACGTTAACAGTTACTGGTTTAGCTGGACATGATATTACTTCTGCAAATGCTGCTGGCCAAGGTATCCTTGTGTTACAAGGTACAACAGGAGATAGTGCG
>JAYZXF010000016.1 GCA_036141575.1 Pseudomonadota bacterium
GCTGCTGGTTTGGGGTTGAATATGCGCACATGTCGCCACTGTCCAAGAGTCCCAAGCAAAGCCGGAACCACAAGGCATCAGTTGAGGGTTTTTCAAGCGCACAAGGGCACTTGCGATGTTGAAGCTCTCTTCTGTTTGCAGGAGAGCAGGTTTAAGAGTCATACTGATTCTCCATAAAAAAGGAACGCTTAAGATTAAGCTGTATTTTTCATGTATAAGCAACCTCACAGAGGATTGCAAGTATTCCACCCACAAAAAGCCACCCCAATTGGAGTGGCTTTCTATTTCGATGCTATTTAAAGCGGGTCACAAACATATCAATGTCTGCAGACGGCATCTCTTCAAGTTGTCTTGCACAGGCAAGCTCGCTGCCGTGTCGCCGTTTCATCAACAGTTTATACTCTGGGTGAACCATCGCGGCATATTTCATAACGCGACAGGCCTCAATCATCACTTCTGGGTTACCAGCGTTCAGAATAAAGTCAATGTCTGGAACACGCGGCTGGCTTGCCAGGTCATCTTCAGTTTCAAGTTCCACATTTGTCAGCACAATACGAGCATGACGCCCATGTTCAGCTTCAAAAGACCTCACTTCTGACAGCGCCCAGAACATAGCCGATGACGTGTGAAACGGTACAATTTTCATATAGGATTTTTCCTCTAAGCTTCGTAAACGGAACACCAGATATATTGGTGGGATGCTTGATATAAAGACTCCCCCTGCTTTCGTCAAGGGGTAAACGTACAAAACCCGCCATAAAGGCGGGTTTTGCAATTCGTTTTAGTCTGCTTGAGCCTCAGTGGCCAGCACAAACGTGGCAAGGGCACCCTCATCCATCCCTTGCAGGCAAATGGTAGAGGCATAGTCACGGCCAATATCGCGCTGAAGCACCAACTGGATATCAGTTGAAAAGAGCTCCATGCCCCAAAGCACATGACACATGGCATGCATGGCACCCTTTCCCTGCGCGCAGAAAACATATTCTGCATGCGGGTTGACCAAACCGCTCGCAAAATCACGATCAGTGATTTCATGTGCATCACTGACCACAATTTTGGTCCCAGTTCTGTCTGTCTTGAAGAAATCCAAGAGTTGAGGAAAGGCTTCACCAGGCTTAGAAAAGCTGATAATTTTCATGAAGGATTATCCTTTAAGGTTAGCTTTTTAGGGTTGGTTTGGTTGCGTTGAGTACGGTGGTCAGATGACCTTCTGCAACATCAAGGGATTCAAGAAACGCCTCTGACAGCTTTCCATGACAATCCTGCGCACGCATATTCACAATGTGCGGCACAGAACCATGGGTCAGATATCCGCTCAGTCCATGACGCAGCAGGTCTACCACATCCACGGAGGATGAGGGCTGAAGACTATCTGAGTTGGCGTATGCCTCCCCATCAGTCATAGAAGCCGTGTGGCCCAGATTCTCATACAGCCAGAGATCACAAGGAGCAAGGCGCCCTGCACCCCGACGAATCAGCCGATACATAGTATCAGGCGAATCCGTATAGAACATGAGATTGTAACACTCGTCCTGTTCATCTGCGTACGGCACGTTACTGCGTGGATCGCAGCCGATAACCAGAGCGGTTTTGTCTTGAAGGTTTGCTTTCAGGAGCAGCTCTACAGCTTCATCTTCCGAAATGATCTGATGTGCGGCCACTTGGCTATCACGCATGGCATTGGCCAGCGTGGCAGACAGAATGGGCGCCACAATGTAGTTTCTTGCTGCCATGAGAGTGTCTCCTCTTTGGCAAGGGTTTCAGAAAAACTGGCCTTAGGTGGCCAGTGCCTTTCTCATCAGAGTTTCATCCATGTGCGCTGTGAACTGGCCTGTCATGAACAGGTGTTCAACATGGTTACCAGCATCTGGCAGCACATGAACATGAACGGCTTTCAAACCACCATGAATATTGCGCAGTTGCATCAGCACCTGCATGACAGGTGTCACGCAGCTGGCCCAATACACTTTGCTGTAATCCTCATGAAGCTGATCCAAGTCGGACGAGTCCAACTGTGCAGCCACCACAAGGGCAATGGGTTTTTGGTTTGGATCTTGAACGGAAACATCCAAAACCGTAGCGCCAATTGGCTGGCTACCAATTTCAACGATGTGCATAAGCACCTCCATAGGTTTAGAGTTTTCAAAAGGAACGCAGAGATTTGCGTATTAGTTAGGATATAAGACTTTTTCTTAGAGTTTTCAAGATTGCTTGCATGTAAACCACAAAATAGTATACGATAGATCAAATTTATCTTTTGTTCTTTTTCAGAAAGACTCCTCAACATGTTTTCATTTCTTTATGAAATCCTATGGGACATGCCTCTAGATATGATGTTTGACTGGGGCGGTCGCCTCGACCCACTTGGCACCTTCATGGCACTCCTTTGGTGGGGCCTTATGGGGCTTGTCATCTCCATGATTCTTTACGGCATTTACTACGTGATTGAAACTGCTGGCATCCCTGAGCGTGCAGAACGCTCCACGATAACAGGTAAACAATTTACACCCGCGCACACCACTATGGTCACTGTTAATACGGGTAAAAGCGTCAGCGTTATTCCTGTACATCATCCTGATCGTTGGCACATGACATTCCGTGTGAATAAATGTAAATCTCTGGTGTCATTTGATATTACCCAGTCTCAGTTCAACGCCATGAACAAAGGTGACGAAGTCAATATTATGATTCGCCGCGGCCGCATCTCTGGCAGCAAATACGGATTTGGTTTCCAAACCTTTAACAAAAGCGATTTCACCTAACCCGTGATACAACAAAGCCCCCGTTACGGGGGCTTTGTCTTTTTTTATCGTTTTTGAAAAATCTTTTGCATGGCTGCGGCTTGCGCCATCACCTCTTGCTCATAATTGCCAAACTCATCGTTATAGTTTGGAAACTGCACAAGGCGCGGCAAACGTTTCAGCTCACGACCAATATTATCGCGAATCAACTCCGCAATCATACTGGCATGTACCAAGTCCTCCGAGGAGGTGTTGTCATCATTCACAGATTTGCGGGAGCGGTCATTCCAGCTTTCTGTATTGTGATCAATCCACAGGTCGACCTGCATTTTCACATCTTGGCTTTGACGCAAAAAGCGGTATAGAAACTCAGGTGAATCAGAGATGATCACCAAGTCATAGGCATAACCTTCAGGAGAGGCTTCAATTTGCAGATAGCGATACAGCCCTGCTCCACAAACCAGTGCAATATTTTCAGGCTTAAAGCCAAGGCCAACATCTTCCATAAACCAGTTGTTGACTTTGTAAGCCAAGCTACGCAGTGTGGTGGCTTGGCATTTTTTTGCAGGCGTTTCCAGCAGTTGACGCGTCAGGTAATAGGTATTTACAGGCGCCATCACATAGTACTGAGGCATAAGTAGGCCCTCTCAGAAAAACAGAAGAAAAGATAGAGTTGCTTATGATGTAGCATAGCTCACCTTAAAACACAACAAAGCCCCCATAATGGGGGCTTTGGCTTTTTATAGACTTCCCCCTTGAAATGCCCTCAACCACCCCTATAACAAGGGTAATTCACTCAACTTAATGGGGCACCCTGCCCTCATCTTCCTTTTTATTCCACATGGAGACACACATGCCTTATTTCTTGATTTCTATCCTATTGGCGAGCTTAATCTGTATAAAAGAGCGCCAATATATTCAACGCGTCTTTGACGGCTATGGAAGGGAAACCAAAGCACAAACAGCGATACTGATCAGCAAAAACTCAACAGAAAACCCCAATGCCCGACATATTTACACTGGAAAAGGGTTCATGAGACCTGGCCCGCGTAATGCGCGCTACTATTTCACGTTCATGCTCCCTGATGGCACCACCGATACAGTGGAGACACATTATGGTGCTTACATTTCATACTGTGAAGGTAACGTTATTCAAGCCGCAGTCTGCAAAGGGCGCTTCTCTGGAAAACAGAGGGTTGTTGGTTTTATAAAAGATTTAGGAATAGACCTGAGCCACTGTTTTTATGAAATAGAAGTTTAAAACGACACAAAGCCCCGCAACTGCGGGGCTTTGGCTTTTTTAGGAGTTTTATTGCTTACTCTAAATCTCGCATTTAAAAAATATGAAATTTTTAAAATACGACTCCCCGTAAGCGACTGTCTTGGTTGAAAGCGCATTCCTTCAAAAATAATCCTATGTCTTATTTTTAAGTTGCTTTAAACCGCTCAAAAGCCCTGAGGCTTTTGGTTCGGCTATTCGCCTCACACTCTAATAGGCCAAGAGTGAAGAGCAAAACAAAAAACACCCCGCACTTGCAGGGTGTTTTTGAGTTGCTAACGCATTAAGCAGAGATCTTCTGGATCTTGATGGCGTCAGTGTTCACCACTTCACCACCCGTACGCTTACGGAAGTAGAACTTCGCCGTACCTGGGGCTGTGATCTCATCACGTGTCATGCGGATACCGCTGATGTGATCTACAATACGGTAACCTTCTGCAAAATCACCCACAGCCACAGAAAGGCCATTTGCCGCGACTGCTGGCATGTCGTCAGCTACAATCACAGGGCGACCAAGAAGTTCCATCTTGCCAAGGTTGACCCAGCTTTCAGGTAGAGGCTCACCGCCTGTGCTCTCAAGGTTCACAATCTGACCCCACGTACCAGCGTTCATCATCCATGATGCGTTACGCAGGTATGTTTCGCGACCCAGTGAAAACAGCACATCAACAAGACCCTGCTTAGTTAGAGCCGCAGCAGCGCCTGAGTTGATTTGCTCAATTTCACCAAAGCTTGTACCGTCCGTGTAAGTCAGGAAGCCTTTCGCAGAGCCTGTACCTGTACCAGACACAAAGTCTGCACCTTCAGCACGAGCAAATTTATCTGCCGCTTCACGGGCAATCTCAGCTTCAAGGTCAAAGCCACTGTCTTCAAGGATCTCTTCACTCGCAAAGATGTAAACACCTTTTTTATGAACTGGGATCTCGTTTTTACCGAACGTTGGCGCTGTTGTTTCAGAAACAGCCGCAGATTCAGCAAGGTTAGAAATACCAATATCTGCATCACGCACAAGCATCTGTAGCGCATCCTTAGATGTTGTAGAAACCGTTGCCGCACGGCGCACAGGTGAGAAGTCTTGTAGACGACGCACAATAGAAGTCGCCATGTCTTCTGGCACTGTGTAACCACCTTCAGAGTCAGTATGGCTTAGAGCCTTTGCTTCATAGTGGTTACCTTTTGCTGCGAGGCGTTCAGCCCACTCAGAGCGGTAATCGCCTTGAATCGCAGCCAGCTCAATTTCACCACTACGGCCTTTACGGATGTAATCCATAAACGCTTTACGGTATTTAAGAACTGTCTCACTGCGTTCACGGGCTTCACCAGATGCCCCCTTCTGTACTGTTTCCATCAGGTACTGAAGTTTTTCATCTGTACGAGATTGATGTTTCTGGAGATCAGACATAGACTTTGTCACTTCCAGCGTTGTGTTTTTAAAGTGTGAGCCAATTTCGCTCATCATGTCTTTTACATTTTCAGTCATTTTTTTAACTTTCTTACATTAGCATTGAACGGTTTCACGAGTGCTTTAAATCCGCTCACAGTCGGCGAAAATTCACCTTGACCGAGGAGTACAGGCGACATGTATAAGCACATACATGAGCCCAGCCCCGCAGGTAAAGGTGGATTTACAGCTTCTGTGAGTAGGGTTTAAACGGCTCGGGCGCGGCTACAGCATCATGTAGTGCTTTCAGGCCCTCGGCTGCTGAGTTCGCCTCAGCGGCACTGAGGCCAAAACTGTTTTTGAAATCTTGTATCAGGCGATCTGCGCCTTTGACGTCTTTAATCTTAGCGTGGGTATTAGCTGGGAATGTCACCAGCGAAACTTCCATCAGCTTAACCTCACTAATTTCACGCACGCCGTCCTGTCTAATACGGCTTTTACCAGAGGGAATAGAAAACCCAATGCTCACCCCACCAAAGGCGCCCATACGCGCCAGCTCAAACTTATCCTTCGCAAAAGCGCTGTTCATAGCAAACTTGGCACGCATTTCTAGGCCATTTTCTGTTTGCACAAGGCTCTGGATAACACCAAGCGGGTAAAAAGGATCATGCTGGTAGAGAAACTTGAAGTGACTAGCAGGATGTTCGTTTAGGCTTTTACTAAACGCACCAGGTAGAATCACATCCCCTTCCTCGTCTATAGTATGGAAGGTACTGGCAATGGCAACAATCTCGCCCTTTACGGCATCTGCACTTACAATCTCGGCACTAAAATCTCTTGTCTGCATAAATAGACTCCTCTGGGTTTACCCTACCAAGGATAGAAGCCACGTACAGATGTGCGAAGAGGCTCCCCTATGTGTTTTTACTTGCCTTATGCTTTCTCAAGCCGTATGCTTCATGTATACAAAACTTCTCTTTCCGTTTTAGGAGGCTCCTATGACTTTACGTTTGGATGACTATGTCATCACCTTTATGGGCCCCGGTTTAAACACACCCAGATGTTCTGGTTTTGCATTGGATGAGCGCACGATTATCACCTGCGCCCACTGCAATGTAGACCCGAACAACTTTGTGTATAACAGAGGTTACATTCGCACGTTACCACGCAAACGCCTTTGGGCGATTGAAGAGGACATTATGTTCCTCACGTCTGGCTACAGCCATGGCTTCCCTGTTCTGCCTCACGCAGCGCCCTGCATTACTTTGAAAGAAGACTGCTACGTTGTGCCCCAATACCGCGAAGGTGAAAAAGGTCCGCGCCCCTGCAACAAAGCAGAGGTATGGGCAGGCCCTCAGCGCAAATGGATGCACAATAAAAGTGCTGGCACAGATGCCCACCCCATGACGTTCCCCTATCATTTTCATGATGGTGGATCAGAGCGTGATGTACGTGTCTTTGGCTCTTCTGGCAGCCCTGTGGTTAACGCCAACGGCGAACTGCTAGGCATGCATAACCAAAGCGATTGGCAAGACGGTATGGGATTCGCAATCCCCCTCTTCCAGATCTATCGCACTTGGAACCAAGTAAAGCCCAAAAATTAAAAACGAAAATACCCCGCATATTGTGGGGTGTTTTTACGTTTACACGCCTTGAAATTCACAGAGAAAGACCCAATACTTTCACTAGATCATCTGATCTATTCGTACCGTTACGTTCCATCCTAGGAGGATTTATTCATGGAACTCACCTTTCACAATGCCATCATGATGATGCGTCAGTACCACGGTTCTCAGCCCAGCGCTTTCCTGATTGGGAAAAGCCAAGGCAAAGACACCGGCAGCATTCATGATCCGAACAGCTTTGCCTTTGCGCAACAACTGGTCGGCATGATTCAACTGCGTGCCTCGGACACTTCGGCGCTGATTTCCAGCCTGGGTCTGACCGCACAGCAGCGTGAAAACCTGTCTCTGGAAGCCATCGAGCAAGTGCAGCGCAAACAACTTGTGCGCATGATGGGTGCATTCGACATCAAGTCGAGCCGCAACAAGGAGGCCATGGCACTGACGCTCACCAGCTTCCTGAAGCAGGGAGACGACAATATCTCGCATGCCCACTGGGCTCAGTTTCTGACTGAACACAACTACGATGTGGTCGATATTCTGACCCCACCGGAGAAGAAAATGCGCGTGACCGCCACCATGCAGGAAAACCTGCTTGCTCTGTTGGCATCTCTCGGCATCTCGCCCGAAGACCTGCAAGCTGAAGCCCCTCAAAAGGCCAGCTAATCGAAACACGAAAGCTCACCCTTAATGGGGTGAGCTTTGCTTTTGGGGGCTACATATTATGGCTATGCCCTGCACAATAGCGCTGTGCTTATTAAAACCTGCTTTATTTATGTCTTGGTGGGACGCCTCGCTATCGCTTGAGCGTCACATTACATTGCCCCCCCGCTCAACGCCCTTAAGCGCTGACTCGCTTCGCTCGCACTCGTATCTTCTAATCCCCCTGTTGACAAACTCTCTACATTTCTTGTATACCAAACCTACTCACACCTGAATTTTTCCGTTTCTTAGTATAAGGAGACTCCCCATGAGCAATGTTATTCTGCTCGAGTCGGTTCTCTCTCCCGCACCTAACAACCAAATTGGTCATTTGCCTGCTGGCAGCAAAACGCTGGCTGTACGCGACGCTGTGGATGTGTACCTGCAAACCATGGCAGATCGCCCCTACCAGCGCTTTGCAATGGTTCTGGACCATAATCTGGATGATACGAACGTGAAAGAAATTCACGAGCGTGCACCGCTCTGCTTCCATGCAACAGACACAGAAACCCTGATGGCTTTTTGGAAAATAATTGAAGAACATAACGCTCATGACCGCATGATTGTGCACCTTGGCTTTAGCCTTGGTCGTCATGGCGACACCTGCGCTAGTTTTCTTAAAAGCCTGAAAGATGCATGGCTCGGCAGTGAAATTGACTACATCCCAAGTGATATCCGCTGCCACAGTATGAACCTCACTGCTCATCGTACCCTATTGAAAGAACTGGAAGTTCTACGTGGTATTATTGGCCAAGGTGTAAAGACCTAAACGATTTAAAAGTGCCCTGCCTAAAAATAGGGCACTTTTTGTTTGACGCTCCCCTACCCCACACGATAGTATTGAAAGGTTAAGAACTCTCTTTTCCCTTTTTTCTCTTAGGAGGCATATATTATGCAACATCAATGGTTCGGCGCTGATGCTTCTGTTGTTCAAGCGATGATCAACGGCACTTACAAGGACCCTGTAACCAACGTTCGTTTGCCCTCTGTCACAACCACCCTGCCTGACGGACGCATTATCAACGAAGACCCCTACAGCAAGCTGTATGCTGGTGGTATTCTTCGTCTGAGCGGCCAGTTTGAAGATGGTATGGCAGACGTGATGACCACCCTGCTTTTGAACCACGAAGCAACCAGCAAAAACGATGCTCAGATGTACATCAATAGCCCTGGTGGCGTTGTGACCTCTGGTCTTGGTATCATTGATACCATGAACTACATCAAGAACGATGTAAGCACCATTGTGGTTGGCCAAGCGGCAAGCATGGGCGCGGCAACTCTGGTTGCCGGCGCACCTGGCAAACGCTTTGCACTGCCGAACGCTCGGATTATGGTTCACCAAATTCGTGGCGGTTCGCAAGGCACTCTGGATGACATGGAAATCCAGATTGAGGAAGCGCGTCAGCTGAACGAAATCTTGTTTGACCTGTTCGTGGAGCGCACCGGTCAAAGCCGAGACACCGTGAAAGACTGGTTCCGCAAGGACACGTTTTTCCGTCCCTCGGAAGCTGTGAAAGCCGGCATTATTGACAAAGTCATTACGCCGAACCAGCTGCAAGCTATGCAAGCTGGTGACAGCTAATCGACATTTTAAGATACCCCGCATTTGCGGGGTATTTTGCTTTCTAAAACACGAGCTTTTCTTGACAGAAAGCTTTGATCCCCATAAATATGGGAGCAATTCATATCTTTTTTCTCTTTTCTACAACAAGGATCACTCTATGTTTTCTAAAAAACGTAAAGCTAAACCTTTTCATGTGAATATGCTGTACATGCACGGCAAAATTCAAATGGGCAAACAGAATATCAATATCGGTAATTACCGTACTTTGATTGAAAATGCCTTTACCCGTGGTAACCCGCAACTGGTTATCTTGGATCTCACCACGCCTGGCGGCAGCCCCACTCAAAGTGACCTCGTCTACCAAGAGCTGATGCATTGGAAGAAGAAAACAGGGATTCCCCTGTACATTGTTGTGCAAGATGTTTGTGCCAGCGGCGGCATTTGGATTGCCATGGCAGCAGATAAAGTCTTTGCCAACCGTGTGTCTACCATTGGCAGCATTGGCGTTATTGTGGCCATTCCAAGCTTTGTTGAGCTCATGAAAAAAGCTGGCGTAGAGATGAATATCTATGCAGCTGGCAAAAACAAGGCGGGCATTAACCCAATGAAACCTGTGACGCCCGAGCAAGAAGCTGAAATGACGCAAAAACTCAATACGCTTCACAAGATTTTCAAGGAACATGTGACAGAAGGTCGCGGTGAAACTCTGAAACTGCTGACCCCTGACCTCTTTGAAGGCACGGTATGGCTTGGCGAAGAAGCACACGGCATCGGCCTGATTGACGGCCTCGGCTACACCCGCGAAGCCATTGCATCTCACCCTGACTTTAAAGAAGACATGGAGCCAAAAATCAAGCGCTATGCACTTCGTGCCCCCGGCATTATGGGCAGGTTCATGGGCAAAAGCCTCATTGAAGCCATTGTGGACGCCCTCTACCACAGAATCAAATCTGAAGGTGATGACGGCCCTTTCAAGCTCCACTAAACGAATAAAAAACACCCCGCAAATGCGGGGTGTTTTGCTGTTTATTAATTAACGCTCATCACTCATTTCAAAGTTCATTCCAAGATCATGTGTAAGCGGCTCTCTTGAGTCTTCTAGGTGTAGACGGTTATCAAACTTCGTCCCAGCTGTTTTAGCATCGGCTTGCAGTTCCATTGCGGCTCCTGCCATGTTTCTGCCTCCACCTATGGCATGGAAATCAGCCACATCACCTTTGGCTTGCAGGTTTGCTTTAAATTCATGAATGGCGTCTGAGCGATCTTTAACCCCCAGAGTCCCTTTACCTTCTAAAGCCATCTCTGAAGCTTCAAACATATGGCCGTCTTCTGTAATTACATGTAGAGAATCTTGCGTTACAACTGTCGCAACTACTTTATCTTCATAGTCTTTAGGAGGTTGGCATAATGCTTCTCTTCGATAACTGTTCTCTAAACCATCACGCCTAGCCTCTAGAGCGTTTACAAGTTCAGGAGAGTTTTGCATATCAAAATGATCTTCCATAACAACCATTGTGGCGTAAACTTCTCTATCTACACCGTGCTCTTGCTCAAACTGAATGGCCTCTTCAGAGTTTACAGCTCTATCAAAAGCTTCTTTATACTCACCTCTATTGACATCAAAACCGTTTCCACGCACAGAAAGCTGACCTGCCATAGCTGTTGAAACAGGGTTTTTATCTTCTGCGTCAATATAGCATTCGTCATAAACCATCTCACCTGTATCTCTATCAAGGTGAGTTGTCTTTAACGTATAGCCTAGCCCATCCTCTGTAGGCTCTAGCGAATACGCTCCAAATACATGATCTGATGGCATGATAACCTCCCATAAACATCATCCAAATATTTATAGGAGGCTAGACAAGTGAAAAAGCTGACAGAACCTAGCTACTCAGCGGCTTAAAACCAAGCATTTCTCGTTTTTCAGCAGTCGTGAGGAAATCTGCCTCGCTAATACGCTTCCAACGGGCTTCTCTCAGAGGGCTTAAAGCATCCACACGGTCCCAGTCTGCGCCAACGCTATGAGACGCATTCACAAACGGTTTCATGTAATGATTAAGTTCACTGAGAACATGCTCAACAAGTGGCTTTACCGTGTTTTCATAAAAGTGCAGTTTGGCCTCTTTCATATTGTTAAAGGTGTTATCCCCTGGCAGGCCAATAAGAAATGGTGGCACCCCAAGTGCAAGTGCTGTCAGTCTTGCTGCCATAGAGCTTGTTTCCAAAAACTCCATATCCTTTGGAGATGTACCAAGTTCTTGCACATCCATGCCCCCTTCAAGGAAGACTGGACGCCCCGCGTTTTTAGCTCCTGTAAAGGCTTTAAGGAACTGCTGGCGGAGTGTATCACGCTGCTCAGCGCTCAATGTATCTTGGAATTTAAGCGCTGTTGTGAGACGTGCACCATTATCAAGCAAGCTCTTGTTAAACTCTGTGGCGCTGTTAAACACATCCACATGCCCCATTGCCGCTTCAAGCGGGCTTTGGCCGTAAAGCTCACTGAGTGGATTAAACTGTTTCACATGCAAAATAGAACTACGTCGTGTTTTATCATTCATACGGTAAAGTTTACGCTGGTACACATATCCCACAACCCCGCCATACTCATTCAGTTTGATTGTCACAAGATCAGGGCGCAGCACTTGTAAAGACACAGGCACACTCTCCCCGTCCCCATGCACAAGCACGTAAGCATTCCCCGCAATCATCAAATGGGCATAAAGGCTATAGAAAAACTCATGCATACTTTGCCCTGAATTGGGCGCATCAAGAAGTGATTTCAATGGGTTTCCGTCTTCCAATACCACAGGCACCGTACTACAAGCAGAGGCCACCTGCTTAATGCAAGCATATGCCACGGCATTTTTAGCGTAGCCTGCTTTTGCCATAGAGCTGTATGTTTTTCCACTCCAAGAGGCCTCAGGCGCACTCATCACAGCAAAGGGAAAGTTCTCATAAAATTTAGTCTGTTCTGGCGCTGTTTTGGCGGCGCGACCTCTTAGGGAAAATCGTTTCATAGTCAGAAATACATCCTTCTTGTTCGAGCTTAAAGACACGTTAATAGCTCTAGTCTGCATCTCTGAATGGCAAGTGCGAAGGCTCCGTTTTTCAAATGTTTATTTTCACTTGATGTATACAATGCATACAGGTATCAAAGATGGAATTAAATATCTTTTTTCCCGATTTTCTCGACGACAAAGGAGGTAACCATGCCTAATGGACGCCTTATTTTGCTCGGTGTAATGGGACTCGTTCTTGTCCTTGCCCTCTTTGGGCGTATGCAAGATCAGTCCAGCACTACAACGACTTTTCCGCAGTCAACAGCCCAACAAACGGGTCCTGCTGCGAACCCTCGCTCGCCTACACCTCAACAGACTCCGCGCCAAACCTATGCGCAAGAATCTGCTGAAGTCTGTGGGTTTGACTACAAAGACTTTGGTAATGCCACTGAAGCTCAGCACGGCTGTTTTGAAGCCAAAATGGAACAGCGTCAAGCTGAACTGGCTGAGTACGAGCTACGCTCAAATACCGGTAACGGTAGCAGTGGTGGCAGCGGCATTTTCACGTTTCTTATCTTCGGCCTGATTGGTTTCTTCATCTTCCGTATGTTGATGAACCGTCAAGGCGGTGGTGGCGGTGGCGGCGCAATGAGCGTTGGCAAATCCAAAGCCAAGAAAATTGAAAGCGCAAAAGACGTGAAAACGTTTGAAGACGTTGCTGGCGCTGATGAAGCTAAAGATGCTGCACAGGACTTTATCGACCTGCTGCGTAACCCTCGCAAGTATGCTGGTATGGGCTGTAAAATGCCTAAAGGCGCACTTCTGGTGGGTGACCCGGGTAACGGTAAAACTCTGCTTGCAAAGGCTATTGCTGGTGAAGCCGGCGTGCCTTTCTTTGCAACATCAGGCAGTGAATTTGTTGAAATGTTTGTTGGTGTGGGTGCATCCCGCGTCCGCGACCTGTTCGAAAACGCACGCAAAGAAGCCCCTTGTATCCTTTTCATTGACGAAATTGATGCCGTGGGTAAACAGCGTGGCAGTGGCATGAACGGCGGTAACGATGAACGTGAACAAACGCTGAACCAGCTTCTGGTGGAAATGGACGGTATGGGTAATGACGGCGAAGCGCCTGTTATTATTCTTGCTGCAACCAACCGCCCTGATACGCTGGATAACGCTTTGACGCGTCCGGGCCGTTTCGACAAGCAGATTGTTGTTCCGAACCCTGACTTCAACGCGCGCATGGCCATCTTTGGTGTTCATCTGCGTCATAAGCCGGTTGATCCGAATCTGGATTTCCGCATCCTTTCGGGTGCATCGGCGGGTATGAGTGGCGCTTCGATTGAAGCCATTTGTAACCAAGCAGGCATTCTGGCAGTAAAGCGTGGTAAACGCCAAATTGACCAGACTGACATTGAAAACGCCATGGAGATCATGCAGATGGGTGCTGAAAACCGTACCCTGGGCATGAGCGACGCTGAAAAGGAAGCCACAGCTTACCACGAAGCGGGCCACGCAGTCATGCAGGCTCACGGTATTGCTGAAGGCTTTATTCGAGACAAGATCTACAAGGCAACCATTGTCCCCCGTGGACGTGCGCTTGGCTTTGTGGCCTCTCGTCCTGATGGCGACCGTGTCAGCATGAACTTTGGCGAGATGAAAGCTCGCATTGACATGATGCTGGCTGGCCGTATTGCTGAAGAAATTCAGTACGGCTTTGAAGGTGTGACCACAGGTGCCTCGAATGACTATCAGCAAGCCACCAAGATGACTCAGAACATGGTTCGCGAAGGCGGATACATTGAAGGTCTGATTGGTCGATTCGCTGAAGATCAAGGTGCCATTTTTGGTATGGGTGGCGGCAGCGGCGGCGGTTCTCGTCTGTCTGAGGAGCTTTTGAAGCGCCTTGAGGCAGAAGAGCAGCGCATCCGTGATGAGTCGTTCCAGCGTACATGGAGCCTCATGCAAAAAGGCGAAAACGGCGAACCTGATGGTAAGCTGCACGCTGCATGGGTTGCTATTGCAAACGCTCTGCTTGCGCATGAGACCCTTACGGGTGCTCAGCTGATGAAGCTGTATGATGATCCGACTTACGACATCGCGTCGGAGTTTGATGAAGATCATACTGTGCCGAATCCCCCGCGCGTTGACGGTATCCCGAAAGTGAACCGTAAAAGCAAGGGCCTTCCTAAGATTGACCGTAAGGAACCTGAGCTTCAGGAGAAGCCGGTGACTGAGGACACAGTAGAAGATGAAGCGGAAACGCCGACTGAAACTACTGAGGAAGAGTTTGCACCTGAAGGTGACGGCCTGACCGAAGAACCCGAAGTGGAAGAGCAGCCAGCTGGCCGCACGCCCCGTGACGGTGATCCGAAGGACGACACTTAAACCGACCAGAACAGCCCCCACTCGGGGGCTGTTTTTTTATTCTCCAATACTGTAACGCCCTGCCCTATCCCGATCAGTCAGGTATTTCAGCGCTTGGGTGGTCATATCCACTTGGTCATCATGTGCGCTATGAGGGAACAGCACCATTTCATCGATATAGTCTTTTAGCCAGGGGGCATGTTTCGGTACAAAAATACGACCACTTTCAAACACTGGTGTCAGTACATTTAGACGGGTATATTTATCACCTTTTGGTTGGATAGGAAGCACAGGAAGACGGGTCATAGATTTGAGGTCTTGAATGAGCTGCTGACCACTCGCTTTATCCTCGATCAGAACCACATCAGCAGGCTGTTCATGACAGAGTTTTATGATACGTTTTTTTAAATCAGGATACGCTTCACGCACGCGCATCACATCCAAAAGATGATACCCATTCTCTGCCACGCCCCACAGGCCACCCACACTGTAATCTGCTTTTTCATGCGCTTTTATGGCCGTATCAAAACTCCATACCCTGCCTTTAATTTCAGCCACTTGAGACAATTTATTAAACCAACACCTCTTAACAAGACCATCTTCCACAACATCAAAGGAACATTCAAATTCTTGCGCATACTGCGCTTCACTCATACTCTCTCTGGCGGCTTTCAGTTCTTCAGAATCAAGTACACCACTCACTGATGCAGGTAGTGTTTTCGCGTGCCATGATTTTGGAAACCTCTCTGCCATTTGGTAGAGCTCAAAAAGCTGATTTTGCCCCTTTGGTGTCCCAATAAAAATAGACCACCCTCGCCGATCTGAAAGTGCAGGCCGTACAATGGTGCTCCATACCTCCATCGGGATATCTGCCATCTCATCTAGCACCACACCATCTAGGTATAAACCACGGAGCCGATCTGCATGAGAAGCACCAAGTAGTCGAATCACTCGCCCATAAAAACGAACTTCTAATGTTTGCTCATAGAACGTTACGGCATCACCGAGCGGGGCCAGAAAGGTCTTCAAATAGTCCCAAGCCACTTGGCGGGCTTGGTTACGGGTTGGGCAAATATAAGCGTAGCTTGGCTTTTCCCGCGTATTCTCAACTGCTTTTTTAATGATCTCATTAAGTGCAAAAACGGTCTTACCAAAACGGCGATGACAAATAAGCACGTTAAAGCGCTTTAAACTTTCATGAAGCTCACGCTGCAAAGGGCGTGGTGTGTAAGGAAGCTCAATGACAGACATAAAGGCATTTTAGAGATGTTTCAATCAGGTGCGAAGAGTTGACCAACAAAAAGAAGTTATGTATACATAAAGACATCAACGCTCTTTCTTCCCTTTTTTACAAAGGACTTTTCAATGCGTTATCTTTTGATTGCTCTTGTTGTTTTTATTGTGGCCAAAGAAGGCTACCGCGCCTACGAGCGCAATGCTGTTTATACAGTTGAACGCCACGGCGTTGCCACTTTCACCCGCTCTGAAGAATGCGCAACCCTTTCACATTATTGGGTAGAGGCGCGGCGCCACGGCGCAGATGTTCTCGCACAAGCCACAAACTTGCAAACACTGGCAGACAATAACTGCGACCCTGCTTATTTGATGGGTGATGACTACGCTGAACATAGCGGCGCCTATATAAACCCCAGAACCAATCAGGTGGAGTTTATACAAGGTGTCCGCGCGATTTGCACCAGCACCTTCCTCAAGTTGGATACCGCCGCATCCACAAACATGCTATACGATCACCGTGCCTATGAGCGTGCCAAATTCAATTGGCTACAATGTGAAAGCTACGGCTAAAAAACGATTGCTTAAAGCCCTCCTTCACGGAGGGCTTTTTGCGACGCTTGAAAAATTGGGGCAATGCTCCCATACTTTAATGATCCAACCAAATATCTCCCGTCACGTCTAACCCTATGAGGTTTGCTATGTTAGACCCATATACTCTGCCACTGATCGTGGCCCTCGCCATCAATGCTATGGCGCCCGACTACCGCGACATGCCAACTGAGTTCCGTGATTCTGTCATGAGCGTTTCACGCCATGGAACAGTCACCTACACGCGCTCGGAAGATTGCCGCACAGGCGCACGCGTCCTTCAACACAACATTGATGAAGGTGCATCCGCAGCTCGCCAAGCCAAAGACATTTGGACGCTCTATGCGGCCAACTGTGATCCCGGCTACCACTTTGGGAACTATTCCAAAGCAGGTGTTGAAAACTTCTGCATTGAACTGCGTATTGAATATGCTTTCCGCAAAAGCCTTGAATTGAGCCCCAGTCAAGTTTCTTTGAACCAGGCCACCTTCTACTGGCTGAAATGCGACAAGTACAACCAAGACTAACCGATTGCAAAAGGCTCCCTTCATGGGGGCCTTTCTGCATGCCCTTGAAAGGGCTTAAGAAACATCCCATACTTTCATTATCAAACTGAATATCTTCCGTCCCGCCAGCCATAGGAGGCAAGCCATGAGACATATTCTTATGATGACTTCGCTGCTGATTGCAGTGACAACTTCCGCATTTGCAGATTCCGCACCACAGGTGCAAACTGAAATGCCAACTCTGCAAGACCCGGCACCCATGGTGGAGGCCGTTGTGGTTCCCAAACGGGAACCTGACCACATCGTCAACACCACGGCGCCTAAGCGTCATGCTGCTGCGGATTCACGCTTCTACTACGGAGCATGTGGTGTCTACATCAGCATGCTGAAATACACCGTCACCCCCATCTCAGTTGAGAATCAAATCTACTTCTACAAGCAACTTGCTGCAGAAGGATGTGACCCGAGACTGCTGACAGGTGATGAAACCAACCGCTACATGCGCTGCATGACTATGCGACTGGTGATGCGTGATATTATTCACCAGAACCGCCAAGCAGGTAGCAACCATGTAGACATTGACCCTGATACGTATGACCAGTACCGCCTGGCATCTGCACGCAGGGAGGCTCTTCAGTGCAGCTAATCGACGATTAGAAAGTGTCCAATATATCGGGCACTTTCTTTTTTTCTTGCTTTGTATACACAACCCTATACAATAAAAGGGATTTTTATCTATCCCCTTCCCTTTTTGGAGTTCTCCACATGAAACGTACGATCCTTGCCATGGCCACCATTGCAGCCACCGCACTTTCTACCTCTGCTTTTGCACAGGCCACTGACGCTGATGTTGAAGCCACCAATACCTGCAGAGGTTTGGCTATTGCCATTGATTCTGCGATCGGTAATTTGGGCATTGGCAACGCGGCTATCTTCCTTGGCTGGTATGCCGAACAAGAATGCTCTCCGCAAGAGCTGGCGGATATTCTGGAACAAGGCCCCATTCCTGAACTTTGTGAAGAACTGGCAGAACAAGCCATCCTCACGCAAGAAGACATGGATGCCGACCCAACCCTTGCAGAAGGCGGCGAAATTTTCCTCGAATTCTTGGAAAATGGTCAAAAGGCACTGCAGTGTCCAGCCACCGAATAAAACATCGATTTCAACAGAAAGCACTCTTATGGGGTGCTTTTTTCTTGCGATGTATACCAAAACTGTTATGATCCGGTTGATTCTTATCTGCTTTATCCCGTTTTGGAGTTTTTCTATGAAACGTTCAACAATTCTTGCATCCATTCTTGCAACTGGCCTGATGGGTACATTTGCTTTTGCGGAGACTGAAGCCGCAGATGATATTGTTCAACCTCTCACATGTGAAGAGATCATCAGTGCCGTTGAAGAAAGCGCCACTGGCGAAAACGTTGGTAACTTTATTGTTGCGCTTGAAGCTTTTGCTGAGCACCAGTGCCATCCCCAACAATTGATTGAGGCAAGCCCTGAGCCGGACGCCAGCCGTTACCAGCTGTGCATCAATATCATGAACGAAGCTGAGAGCATGCCGGGCATGCTTGAGCGCGGTACCATCAACCAAGATGAGTTTGATGAAGCAGCTGCCGCTTACCAAGCTTCAGCAAGCGCGCTGCAGTGCGGTAACGTCTTCCTAGGCGACTAATTCAATCGATCCACTTAAAAGGCATTCTCTCCAGAATGCCTTTTTTGCTTGATATACAAGCTGTAAACCATACACTGTTCGAGCTTTATATCTGACCTTTCCCTCTTTTTTAGGAGCATTCCTTCATGCAACGTTTTCTTATTCCTATCTTAGCTGTTGCAGGCCTTGTGGCATTTGCTTTTTATATCCTAAGCCCTCCTGCAGACCCTCCACTTCATGAAAAAAGCTGTTCGCAAATTTTGGAGTATGATTTTTCTGCAGGCGTAGAAAATGATCCTCTGGAAGCCACGGCTTACATGGACCAATATGCAAGCAAAGGCTGTTCGCCAGACACTCTGGCTGAAAAGCTTGGCGGTGAACGCATTGAAGTTTGCATTACTCTGCTGGGGCTAGAAGAAGTTCTGGATAGCGTCATTTCTTCAGGTCTGATGACCAGTGTCGAGCTTGAAGAAGCGCAATATACCAAAACATTTATGATTGCGACTCAAAACGCACTGTCCTGTACAGACTTTTAAATCAAAATCGATTGTATAAAAGCCCTCTTTTTAGGGGGCTTTTGTATTGACAGTTGATTTTAAAAGTCTATACTCGCACCGTTCTGTATACCTTCCTTTCTTTTTCAACCACAAGGAGTACCCTCCTCATGAAGCATCCCCTTGCTTGCGCCCTGATGGCTTTAGGCATTACCGCCTCAAGTGTATCTGCACAAGGCACAGGCACGCTGCGGGACCCGACCGCTCCAAATGCTGCCCGCATGTGTAACAGAGCTCTGGATAATATTTCTGATGGATTCAGAGAGCAAATTCCTATGTTCCTTGCTGGCGGTATTGTTGACTACCGCGACTATGACTGCGACAAGCATCGCGTATATGAGCGCTTTGGTTATGTGACCCAAAAACAGTTCTGCAAGAACTTAACGGTTTATATCCGTCAATACGACAGAGATGACCCGCAAGACGAATATATTCACGCACTGGATAAGCTCCACAGCCTCATGAACTGTGCCTTCTATTAACTTCCCCTTCTTCTTGGAGACCCACATATGAAACGTACTTTTTTTTACGCCCTTGCAATGGTAAGCACTCTGGCCGCCAGCCCCTCCTTTGCACAAAGTGTGATGGATGGAGGCGTCCAAGGGCCAAGCGACATCATGAAGCAATCCCTATGCGAGGCCTCTGCTGAAGGCATCATCCTAGGTCTTCGAGGCACCTCTGAAGACCACAAAAGCTTTCTGGCGATGAGCCGGTATGACTATAACTTCTGGGAATGTGGCAACATTTACAGCTTCAGAACATTCCTGCAAGACCAGCTTGGTATTGATGCCCAGCCAGCTTTCTGCACTGAGCTTGAAGCTTATGTCAATGAGCTGATGGATGGCGGCGCTGCGTATGACAGCTACCTGAAAGAAGTTCTGAAAGCCAAAGATGCCATTGCCTGCGGCAATGGTTAAAGCCAATCGACACAAAAAACCCCCGCATTATGCGGGGGTTTTTCTCGTTTAGAAAAGGCTTAGTCGTCATCACCATCAAACATGTCGTCGATCGTATTGGGATCTTCAGCAGGTTCGTTGGTATTGGCCGGCTCTTTGCCTTCCGCGTCAATGGCATCCTGAATGTTTTTTGGTGTTTTTTCAACAACCACAGTACCTTCCAGAGCCAACAGTTCAGCACCAGATGCATAAGGGTTAAACAGCATTAGAACTTGCGTCACACCCAGACCATCCAGAAGCGCATTGATTTCCGCTTCCTGACCAGGTTCAGCCTGTTCTTTTTGAATACGCTCAGCATCAAAAAGAACATCTTCTGCAACAACGGCACCAATAGCGGTACCGTCTTCCAGGGGCGAAGTCACAAGGTCATCATACAGAACATCACCTGCATCATTGGTCACAGTCACATGCACGCACTCAATTTCGAGCACGGCAGCAATGCTGTCATCCAGCGCAGGCGCTGTGTCATAAATCTGGTAATAGCCTTCACCATCGGCTTGCGCCACTGCAAGGCCATAGCTTGCCGGCAGATGGCCAATTTGGCCGTCTGAAGTCTGCATAGGCAGCACACAGGCACGCAGGAATGCAACATAACGGACCACTGTTTTGGCAGTCGAATTCAATTGAGTCATTTTAGAGCTCCGTTGTGAAAAAGAGAAAAAGATAGTTAAATCGTATTCAACCTAATGGATCACTTTAAAAAGCGCAAGCTTTAGTTACTTCTCAGCCCATTTTAAAACAGCAGGCTCATCCGCATTTTCAGAAGAAATAGAATCAGACACAGGCGCACTCCCCCATCCAAAACGACTTTTCATATATGTGGCCCAAAGGCTGACTTTGAAGTTTTTATCATAAAGTCCTTCGCGGCCTTGGGCACTCCACCAACTTTCAGCAAGTGTTTCGCCTTTCTCTACCGCGCGTGCAAAGCTAGGGTGTTCATCTTGCCAACGCCTCAGTGTTGCCATGTCTACCTTAAAGTGAGCCGCGACTTCACATAACGCTGCACCAGAGCTCATCAGCTCTAACAGGGTACTGCAATAGGCACGTTTGTAGACATCGATTCGAGGCATATATATAGAATGCAAGCTCACGGGGCCTTTGCGAAGATGTTGCAAATAGGATACAAAACATAACTGGAGTGTGTCTGTCCTACACTTCATATGCAAGTTTATGCTCCCAAGCTGAGGAAAACTCTGCCTATAGTAAAGATATAGGAAGGCGGAATGACGCCTGAACCGTTTTAAAAAGAAAAATAAAAGGAACATGCAAATGAACGCACGTTACATTGCTGCTCTTGCTCTTGTTGCTACATCAGTAACAGGCATGGCTCAGGCTGAAGTTGAATTTTACGGCCACATTAACAAAGCGACTATGATTTACGATGATGGTCAAGACACTGAATTTAACATTGTTGATAACAACATGAACCGCACAATGTTTGGTATCGCTGCTGAGAAGAACGTACACTGCGGCCTTACAGCATCTGCTCTTCTAGAGATGGATCACCAAACAAACCGCTCTTCTAGCATCACGCAAAACAACGCTGGTGGTATCCAAAGCACGCCTGTTCAAAACAACGGTGGCGTAAGCATGCGCACTGCACGTGTTGGTCTTTCTGGTAACTGGGGTGGCGTATTTGTTGGTACGCAAGTGACTGCTATTGACGATGTATTCTACCGCGACCTTGGCCCTGCCGGCGATGTAATGGGACCAGGCGTATCTGCATTTGGTGGTGGTGTTCAGTTCCGCGATAACACAGGTGCTCTACAAACACTTGGTGGTACAGCTTTAACTGCAAGCAACATGACACTTGGTTTTAACGGCGACCTAGAAATCGCTGATACAATTCAATACAACACACCTGTATTTGAAGGCTTTAACGCAAGCATTAGTGCTCAGCAAGGTGGTAACATCGATACAGCTCTGCGTTACGAAGGTGAGTACGAAGGTTTCAAAGTTGACTCTGCGATCGGTATGGCATTTGAAAATGACGATGCAACAGCTGCAAATGACATCCTAGATACAACACTTCAAGCGGCTCTATCTGTTGCGCACGAAAGTGGACTGGCTGGTACAGTTTCTTACGTGAAGCAGTCTCTAGATAACAAAACTGCTGGTGTTGAAGACCCAACAGGTTACTACGTAAAGCTTGGTTACGGCTGGGATAACTACGGTATTGCTGTAGACTACAGCAAGTTCTCAGACCCGATCACAACTTCTGCAACTGATAACGAGCTTTCATCTTACGGTGTTGGTGGTCAAGTTGACATGGGCCACGGCGTAAGCCTTGGTGCTACATACCGCATCTACGAAGCTGATGTAACAGGTGTAAGCCTTGATGACATCAAAGTTGGTGCTATGACTATGAAGGTTAAGTTCTAAGTCGAACAACTCATTTAAAGAAAGGGGCGCAAGAGCGCCTCTTTTTTTGTCACACTCCCCTCTTCAAACAATAGTCAGACCAAATTCATCCTATATTTTGTCAGTTTTTCTAAAAGCCCTAAGTTTTCTGTACTTTCCAAGCTCTCCACCACCTGAAACTGTATTCAACTTGAGTGTCAGCAATTGATTTAGATCCCAAACCATATACAATTGTGAGTAACTCATAGGTTTTGAGGTAATAAAAATAAATAGGGCTCTTTAAACATGTCGATTCTTTCAGTTCTTAATCGCATAAAAATTCGCGGAAAAATTATCGCAATGGCACTCATCATTGGTACGGTTCCACTGCTGACTGCATCATGGATTGCAATCACGCTATCTAGCGCAAACACAACACATCTTCTTGAAGACAAACTGATCACGGTTGCAGAAATTCGTGATGAAGAAATGAAACAAGTTCTTGATAGCATGGGTTCTGTTGCTCTGTCTCAGTCTAATAGCCTCTTCACACATGAAGCCCTTAAAGACTTTAACGAAGCCATTATTGCGCTTGAAACAGAAGGTATTGATAAGGTAGGTCTTCAGCAGCGCTATGCTTACCAAAAAGAGAACACGAAAGGTGTGGAAGCACATAGTGCAGGCATCTGGCAAAAGCTGGATAAAAAAGCACAAAAGCTGCAAAGCATGTACATCACACAAAACGATAACCCAATTGGTGAAAAAGAAAAGCTGACATCTATTGGCGATGAGTCTCTGTATGACATTGCTCATAAAAAGTACCACCCAACATTCCGTGAGTTTCTACAAGATTTTGAACTTTACGATATCTTTATTGTAAACCACACAGGCCGCGTGGCTTACAGTGTTTACAAAGAAGTAGACTTTGCTACCAACGTTCTAAAAGGCCCTTACGCCGATAGCGGCCTTGGTGAAGCTGTTAAAAAAGCGCTCTCTTCTAACGATTCTCACAAAATGATTGCAACAGACCTTGCATTTTACGAGCCATCTTACGGTGCGGCAGCCCTCTTTGGGGCCACACCTATTGTAGAAAATGGCGAAACAATTGGTGCCTTTGTTGTACAGATGCCTTACGAAAAAATTACTAAAATTGCAGGCGCAACGCTAGGCCTTGGTGAAACAGGTGAAAGCTACCTTGTTGGTGAAGACATGCTTGCCCGTACAGACGGGCGTCAAGGGCTAAAAATGTTTGACCGTGTAGATACAGAAGCAGTAAAGCGTGGCCTAAACGGTGAACACGGTTTTGTGCATGACATAAACTATGCAGGGGTTCCTGTTCTCAGTGCTTATGCACCTCTTGAGTTCTTTGGCCACAAATGGGCTTTCATTACTGAAGAAACAGAAGCTGAAATTGCAATGCCAATTTGGCAAATGACAAAAACAATCCTGATCTTCTCTTCTGTTCTACTTGGCCTTGTGGTTGTAGGTGGCATGTGGTTTGGCCGCTCACTCAGCAAACCAATCCAAGATATTACAAAAGCTATGAACGAACTTGCTGAAGGTAACCTTGCAGCAGACGTTGAGATTAAAGCTAAGGATGAAATTGGCGATATGGCGAAGGCTTTTGAAGTGTTCCGTCAAAACGCGATTGATAAAAAAGCAGCTGACGATGCCATGCTTGCTGAACAAGCGCGCAAAGAGCAACTTGCTGCTGATATTAATGACCGCGTTGTAAGCGTTGGTGATAGCATCCGTGAGATTGTAAGTGGTAACATGAACCTTTCTGAACGTACAGAAGCACAGGCAGCCAATGTAGAGGAGACAACGTCTGCTGTACAAGAAGTTGCAAGCCGCATTAACGAATCAACTGAGGATGCAAACAAAGCGCTTTCTATTGCTGAAGAAACACAAGGTGTTGCAGACGAAGGTCGTGATGTTGCAGCCAATGCAATCCAAACAATGCACGCAATTACTGAATCTTCTGAGAAGATTGAGAGTATCATTGGCGTGATTGATGAGATCGCTTTCCAAACAAACCTTCTTGCGCTTAACGCGGCGGTAGAAGCAGCCCGTGCAGGTGAGCAAGGCCGAGGGTTTGCTGTTGTGGCAAGTGAAGTCCGCAATCTTGCAGGCCGAAGCTCAAAAGCAGCTCAAGAAATTAAAGAGCTGATTACTGAGAGTGTAGCGCAAGTTCGTGAAGGTTCTGAAGAAGTGAACAAGACGGGTGACCGTCTCAGCCAAATCGCTGAGCGTGCGGCAACAACAGCTTCTACAGTCAACCAGATTGTAAGTGCAATGCGTGAGCAATCAATCAGCATTAATGAGATTAACAAAGCCGTTGGTGAGGTTGATAACTTCACACAGCAAAACGCTGCCCTTGTAGAGGAAGCAGCGGCGGCCTCTCGTAGTGTTGAAGAGCAAATGCAAAACATTGTAGCGCTCATTAACGAGCAATAAATCTCACAAGAGTCCAGCGGCCCTCTGCATGTGCAGAGGGTTTGCTTCTTTTAGAGGCAAAATTCTTACTGAGTCTGGCTATTTTGCTTGATAAAACCCTCATTTTGGCGCATAACGCCCAAGAATACTTTACCTTTTTTCCCTTTTCACATTTCATAAGGATCCCCTTAATGACTGATATGCCTGAGCTCTCTCAAGAAGCAAAGGATGCAATTGCCTTTAGCTATGGCATTGATACCCCAGCTAAAGCAAGAATGGTCGAAGCATTTGCAGCAAATCCAAAAGAAAAGCCTTTCTATGGATTTCTTGCGATTCGCGTCAGCAAAGGTGCCTTTGCCAATGTATATAGGCATGTGATGTACCCTAAGAGCATCATTCGCCTCAGCACCCCATGGACAGGCGACGTCAATGTTGCTCGTGCAGTAAAAATGGCTCCTGGGGGCCATACCTGCTACATGGAAGAGTGGGTTATTCCCAACCAAGGCAACCGCTATACACCCAATGTTGAGATGTACATTCGTCTCAATACTGGTGAAACGCTTGCCATTATGGAGCACCTTGTCCCCCCTTCTCAAGATAACGAAGGGTTTATGGATAGCTTTCGGGAGGAACTCCGTATCATTACTGGCATGAACCGCAAAAAGAAGCGCCCTCAGGGCTATCACCAAATGCCACGGGAGCTGAAAAGAGTCATCAACTTTTTAATCAGCACTCCCAAGCGGTTTCGCATAGATTTTGTTGAGAATCACAAAAATATTCTCATGCGTCGTTGCGGCCAAATCGTGATCACAGATCCACTCAGTTAAAAATCGATTCAAAAAACCCCTGCCAATTTGGCGGGGGTTTTGCTGCCTCCCCTTTAAAATCAAAATATCCCCCCTCACCTTAGAAGGGGCTTGTTTTTTTGCAGCTAACAATGTATACAGTTCAACACATTCTCTCTTTCTTCCCTTTTTTATGGAGTCCCTCATGGTCACACTCGGAGAACTTAGAAAACTAGGTTACGACCCTGAAGGGCGTAACATCAAATTCATCTCGGGCTTTCATAGCCCCGAGGAACAATTGCTGCTGCAAGAGTTTCTTGCCCTTAAACGTCACAACACACAGCTAGATGGCTGGACATGCCTTTCTGATGCGGGTTGTTATTCCCTTGTAATGACACATCCCACCTTCCAAGGCCAAGTGGCTAAGGTTTCTGCAAACTGCAATGACCCCGCCTTTTGGCACTACATGGAAGCTATTATTCTTCAAAATCAGCATAACCCCCATGTCCCTCAGGTCAGTGGGTATGTGCGTGTGAAGGATGGGTCTTTTCTTGTTCTGATGGAAAAGCTGAATGAGCTGGCTCAAAAGGATCATTCACGTATTCGGCCTCTGCAAGACATGACAGAAGGCAAGTACCCGCCTAAAAGCTATGTGCGCAAGCGCATCTCTGATGAAGAAGCTGAACGCTATGCCGCAAGACTTCCTGCGCCGCTGTTTGAGCTATGCATGCTCATTCGCGCCAATCCCAACCATTGGGGTTTTGATATCTCGCACATGAATGTTCTCAAACGTGGGGACGACCTTGTGCTCACAGATGTCTATGCAATCGACTACAGATAAACGAACGATAGAGACAGCCCCTACATGGGGCTGTTTTCTTTATTCACCCTATTGAAACGCATAAAAAACACCTTATATATATGTCATCGTGCCTGCATATGCAGGCTTATCTATTATGCTAACTTTTGGAGTCAACAATGACCCTGATGAAACCTGTCCCCATGTGGGCTGGAGACCCTCTCCTTCCCCACCCTGTAGAAAACTACTGGGGAAAACTCACCGAAGAGCTCATGGTGCTGGCCTTTAACATCTGTGAAGGCACTGAAGGCCTTGGCCCTCTCATTGACGAAGGCTCAATTGCCCACGTTTTTGAAGTGCCACGCCGTCCCGATCTGGTGGTGAAAATCACTCAGGAGTTTGATGACGGCTATGCCAAATGGCTCGAGCAGTTTGTGCTGATCAATCAGGACAATCCGCACGTGCCCAAGGTGGTGCTTCATATGCGTCTCAACAATGGCCAAAGTGTCACCATCATGGAAAGGCTCACCCCTTTTGATGATGCGGACCCAACCGTCCAAGTGACCCAACAGCGCAAGATGCTGCTCACCATCGCTGATGAACTTGGTGAAGGCAAAATGGATGCGGTTCTGGATCTAGATATGCCTGAAGGCATCTTTGAGATTCTGGATTTCCTCAGCCAGTTCAATACAGACTGGCTGACCATTGAAGAAAAGAACGCCATGTTCCGTGGCGAGACTCTTGTCTTCACGGACCCGATGATCTAACACGACAACGTAAAAGCCCCCTTCCACAGGGGGCTTTTGCATGCCCTTCGCACTCCTTTAAAAGGCCTTTACCCTATACACACAGAAAGGAGCCCCATGAGCAAAGCCCCCCTCACGCAAAAAGAGCGTCTCGCACGCATAGAAACCAGCATGCAAAGCATCAATAAACGCTTAGAGGAAGAACTGCCTCTACTCCGTGAAGATATTCGGCATATGCTCGCCTACCAAAACCGTCAACGCGGCGCCATGGCTGTTATTCTTACCGTTGGTGGCGCCTTTATGACCGTTGGTACCGTGGTTATGGGGACAGTGCTTAAAAAAGTGTTTTAAAACCCTTATATTGAAAATCGTCCTCACCATCCCCATAATCTAACTATCATTAGCTCTCGAGCTATCACCGCGCGTACCGCTTTTCTTACCCGATCTGGGTGCTTTGGTGCGCTTACCTTTGAGGAGAATCCCATGCGTAAGCATTTTGTATTTGCACTGTTTGTTGTCATTGCAGCCGTTTTTGCGGCCTTTCAATTTGTTATGCCGGCAGCATGGTGGGGGCCGACAGCTCTCGCAACCATGCTTTGTATGGTTGGCATCGCCATGCACTTCATCTTCCGATACAACGCAGAGAGTGAAGTTGGCCTGTTTCTTGTGCTTGCTGGCGGCTTTGGCGCCAGCACTGCAAGCTGGATCATGCCGGGTTTCATGACTTGCCAAGCCGTTTGGATGGGCATCTATATGACCATCGCTGTAATTTCGGCCTTCATGGCAGTGTATAAAAGTGGGCTGACACCACACTTTGCCTGATCATCGATAAGATTCCACCCTGTTTTTGCAGGGTGGTTTCTTTTTATTGTGACTTAAACACCCTCTAGGCTGTCATATTTTTGGACCTTAATTAATACTCATCTTCATAAGTGTACAAGAGGTGATAGTCTCTTGGTAAGGGCTATCTTACTAAATGAAGGGTATTGGGGATGACTATGTTCAAAAAAATTCATGTAAAAGTCGCATGTTTACTGGCTATTTCAGCAGTTATAGCGGCACCACTGGCAACAGCACAATCCAGAGGTGGCGAAAGTCTGTCTAGGCAAGTACAATCTCTTAAAACGATGCTTGATAGCTACCGCACCACTCAGGCAGCGCTGAATGCCACTCAAGATAATCAGATTAATGCTCTGACAACTCAAATTAATAGCATGAATAGCTGTGCAAATAATTCTATGGTTTATGCACCAAGCAACCCTGCAAGTGATGCAAATGGTTGTTTTCGCCCAAGTACTGGAAGTATTACGCAAGGACGTATTTCCCGTCCACTGGAATATACAAACTACAGCGGACGTGTCACATTTGATACACCTTTTTCCAGAAGACCTAGTATTACGTATAGCGTAACTAATTTCCACGCAGGTGGCCCATGTCGAGGTTATGATGTTCACCCAACTCTTACCATTACAAATATCACGCGTAGAGGCTTCGATTATACAATGCCTGGCGCCCGTGGTGGATGTAGTTGGCATTCAACATATGGAGCTCTCTGGTTTGCATCAGAAGATCCTGTTCAAGTTAGCGGGCCTCTTGTCTGCCCATCAACAACTCACTCTGGTGCCACATTCCCATCCAGAAGTGCAGGCACCACGCATAATGTTACCCTTTCTGGGGGATGTCCAAGTAGACCTGGACAAATTACACAAACAAACCAGCGTATTGTAACAGGTACATGTACAGCTGACTCTAGTGGAACAAGTGCAACATGGGGTAACTTTTCAAGTCGCCAAAATTGTACTTACCGTAATGAACGCTAAGATAAACTCAAAAAAACACCCCGCACATGCGGGGTGTTTTCCTTTTGGTTAATCTACTTACCAATGGCGATATGTTTCGGTTCTTTTTCTATCGTTTGTATTTTGGGTAAAGTGACTGTAAGGACGCCGCTTTCATAATCAGCTTTGATGTGTTCTTCGTCTACTATATCGCGGAAGTGGAAGCTACGTGTGAATGATCCATAAGATCTCTCCATACGATGCCAATTCTCGCCTTCTTCACATGTCTCTCTCGCTGACTTTTCACCAGAGATGGTCAGTAGGCCATCCTTATAGCTAACATCTATCTCGCTTTCCTCTACACCAGGAAGCTCAGCTGTCACTTGGTAAGTATTTGGACTTTCTTTCACGTCCATGACCACACTCATCATAGAGGCGGCTGCTGATGTTGCGGTAGTGGAGCGCGGCATTAAGCCTGCGAACATATTCTCCATCTGCCGTTCCATTCGAGCAAAGTCGTCCCAAAGTGGTGAGAGGCCTTTAGACGCATGTTTCGGTCTGTTTTTTTTCACAACAGCACTCATCGTCTTTCCCTCCATATTTACTTTGGCACTCTTATTATTCATGGGAGAGCGCTCCCCATATTTACCTATGTTTTCTGGGCACAAAAAAAGGCAGGAAATTCCTGCCTTTCTGACACTTTTCTGACCTGAACCAGATTGGGACTTTCACCCTAAAGCTGCGCTCTAAGCTGCTGCTTTCTGGCGCGAATCCCTTCTAAATATTCAGAAAGTGTGAGCGACGCCGCATCAGCCACGTCTTCTACGTCACGTCTCAGCTTTGTATCAAGCTCTAGAAGCTCTTTTAAAACCTCTTCACGTGCTTTACCCGCCTCGCGTACTGCACGCTCCTCAGAACTGATCTCAGATCGTGGTTTTGCGCTTACAGCGCCATTTTCAAGAATATGTCTCATTAGAATGTACTCCTTTCATGAATCACAGTACCTGCGGTTAGCTTGGTTGTGCCTGTGCCTTCTAGGTTATCGTCTGTACCCACTTCAAGGCTTGAAAGCGCTGCCCCAACATTTTTAAACACAGCATTTACTTCACTAATCGCAAGCCCCGCACTCACGTATGAAAAGTGCTGAATTTGTGCATTAATAAAACCATCTGCATTTTGTGATGGTGTTAGCGTAATACACATGTTCATACGGGCGCCTGTGTTGAGCGTAAAGTAAGACATGTAGCCACTGTTTGTATTGGTACGCTCAACAGCACTGCTTGAATTGTTATACCCTGTATTACTCTGTGAATAATAAGAGCCTGTTGTATCGTTAAAAGTAAGAGCCAGACGTTTGCTGGCATTGGCTGTTACACCATACATCCAAATGCGATGCACAGTGCCGCTTTCAAAGCCTGAAAAGGCAACGGCGTCTACATCTGATGAAATGGTTTGTGTTGAAACATGTTCCCACGCTCCACCTGCACTTGGCGGTACGGCTGCAGCGCTATTACTAAGCGTCACAGTATGAACTGGTTGGCTCTCTACTGTCACTGTGTTGGTTTCTGTAACGGTAATACTCATCGCGTCACCTCCGCATCCACTGTCATCGTACCGCGCAGCAGACGAATCACCACGCCTGCTGGGCTTTCTAACTCAAGGTCATATTTAAGCACTTGGCCAGCATTAAGAGCTGCTGTTTCAGCGGCTGTCATCTCAATATCAAACTGGCCAGAGGTTGGATTTGAGAAATCAATACCACTACCAACGCTAAGGTTAATGACTGGAGACACATCACTCACATTAACGCGTGCCTGCATGCGTGCGCTGTAGCCTGTAAGGTCAATGGCTGTTCCAGTATTATCGGTATAGGTGAGCGTCGTTTTAAACGTCGCGCCCTGCTCAATTAAAAAGTCATGCTGTGCTGCGCTCATGAGGGCTCCTTGTTTGTTGTGTTAGGAGTAGTATGAGGCAGTAGTGGCTTGGTGATAAGCAGCTCCTTTAATACTGCTTTATCGCACATAGCTTTGCATGTGCGTTTAGATGTTTTTCGCACAAGCTCAAAACGTATGTCTTGGGCTTCGCCCGCTCAAAACCCTCCACCTCGGGTTTTGGGTCGCTATCGCTCCCACTCGCATAGGCCAACGTTGTGCTATATGCAAAGAAAAACACACCCCGAAGGGTGTGCTTTAAAAAGTCGCTTATTTATTATGTACCGTAATATCGCCCATGCTTGTTTTTGTATTGCCAGAAACACTGCCCTGGACAGTAACATTACCCATGGATGTTTCGATATCACCGCCAACATCACCTTGCACCGTGACCTCACCTTGACTGGTGCCTACATTACCACCAATATGGCCGCGCACATCAACATCGCCTTGAGACGTATTCAGATTCCCCTGAACAGCGCCTGCAACATTTACATCACCTTGGGTGGCAACCACATCTCCATGCACGTCTCCTTGCACTTCAATCGTAACGCTTTCAATATCACCGAGGACTTCAGTCGCTTTACTGCCATCTTCATAGGTAATTTCAAGTTTGGCAATGCGTTTATCACTGCCGCTCACAACTTCACCATTTTTGCCAATCACAATGTTATTGCCAGAATAGGTTTTACCATTGATACGAATACTCATAAGACTCTCCTAGAGCTAAAAAAAGAAAAACAGATAAGAATTCCTCTCCTTTATACCTAAGCAGAAAACTGTATGCAACATGTTTGTATATTTAGAAATCTAGTAAATTTTTTCCTATAAAAATCATACCTCATACATTTTTTTTCATTTCAGGGGTTGACCAAATCTAAAAAAATACTTATACCAGTTCAGCAACAGCAAACGATGGGTCGTTAGCTCAGTTGGTAGAGCAGTAGACTTTTAATCTATTGGTCACAGGTTCAAGTCCTGTACGACCCACCATTAAAAAAGCTCCCAGATGGGAGCTTTTTTATATTCTTCGTTTACCAGCCTTGTTTACCAGCCTTTATTCTGGCTATCGTTATTACTCACTCCCCGTTTTTCATTGAACTCACTCAATGAAACAAACAAAGGGTAAAGCCCCTCACTTGGCGGCAGTAAATTATCATTTATACCGTAAGCCTTATGACCAAGGCGTTTTTGATCATACTCAAATTGGTGAAACATCTGCTTTGTGGTGTTCCCTAAAAAGATCTCACCTGTTTTACATTCAGGATGAGTAAAATGACGCTTACCCAGATACAAACTCATATGAATTGTCCTCTTAATCAGAAAAAGAAAAGAACCCCCTAGCAAGGGGGCTCTTCGGTTTAAAAGTATTACTCAGCCGGGATGGCCTCAAAAGCGGTACCGCCAAGAACAACACAGGTTACGCCAGGCTGGATTTCCAGAGTCCAGGTCCAAGTACCTGTCTCTGTGTTGGCCCAAACCATCGCAACACCGTTACCTTTCAGCCCTGCGGCGAAAGGAACTTCTTGGTATTTTTCAGCGCCCAGCCTTTCATGCACGATTTTAGTTTGATTACAGAACATCGGCAGCGCAGGCTGCTGTTGTGCAAAAGCAGAAGTCGCAGGAACAGACAGAGTCAGTGCAGCGGCGGCTACAAGCAGAAACTTCTTCATAGGGTTTCTCCTTCAAGAGAAAAAAAAGGGGGGGAAATATTCCAGCAAAAACAAGCCTAATGGCTTGAACAAAAGGAACAGAATTGTTTTGGATTCATAAAAGTCTGACACAGTCCCCATTGCTTACAAAGCATTTTTTTTGATTTTTTGCAAAAACATCAAAAAAGAAGCGGCTCAAATCATGAGCCGCCCCCCTTCTCTTTTCAAGCAAACTAAGCGTCTTGCAGGTCATCCCTTACCATGACCAATTCAACACCCCAGTGTGTGGCAAGATCCAGCACACTCTCGTAGGCGTCTCTTGGATGGAGGAACTTTTTGTTGAACATCATCACTGTACCGCGTTCTGGGTTAATTTTACTTACGTTGCAGGCAATGATGTCATACAGCTTAACAATATGATCCTCTGGATCGTTATAGAGGCATAGCTCAAAGTGTGGCAAGTGAGAGAACTCTGTCTTGTAATCGATAATCTTAGGTTCATCATCTGTCTCTTCCTGCACCTCAGTCTTCATGCTATCGCCTTCAGTTGACATGTTTTGAAGAAATTCATCACGACGTGCTTTAAGGGCTTCTTTATGTCGTTCCATTTCCTTTTGTGCAGACTCATCAAATGTTGGCACATGGTTGAAGTACACAAAGAGAACAGAAAACAGAATCACCAAAAGAAGAGCTGAAAGGTATTCCATACTCATAGATGGGTAATCTACATAACCAAACGCACCGCCAATGTACTGGAACGTAAATGTCAGCAGTGGAGAAATGGCTGTAATCGCAAGAAAGTTTTCAGACTTAATCACTTTTGTTGAAATAAACTCAAAGTAACGAATCGCCCCAAGGCCAAACAAACCGTAAAAGGCCGCAAAGATAAAGCTTGGTACATTTACAAACTGTTCAAACGTTGGCGCAAAGCCAAATGTGTTGATATCAAACATACTTTGAAGCGTTGAGATAATCGCAAGAAACACAATAAACGTGACAGACGTTGCTGTCATAATAAAGGCGGTTACACGCAAGCGCTGTGAGATACTTGTCGCCAAGTTATTTGTCTTATGTGTTTCACTAATGAGTGCCTGCATCGCTTGGAAAAAACTAAAGAAGAAAATAAGCGTGTAAACAGGAACACGAACCTCAGATGGGACAAAGTAAGCCACCCACACGAGTGTTCCAAACAGCCCAACAAAAGCAAGCATGCCCTTTTCCATACGAGCACGTTTCATAAACACAAAGCCAATAAGAGAGGAACATACAATACTAAAGCGGCCAAGCAGGCTCATATCTGCAGCACTGATATACGTCATGGCTGCCACAAAGCAAGCTGTACTCAGTAGAAACGTAACACCGTATGTCCACGTACTGAGAGACTGCATTGTCTCTTTTGCAAGCAGGCCAGGCCCGGCCACAACAAGCATTGAGAGAGAGGCAAAAAGCATCCCTTGCCCAACAAATAAAATTGGATGAATATCAAAGTTTCCAACAAACATCATCACTACGTTAAAGAACGCAACAATAAGGCTCCATGCAACGGCTGCTATATACCCTTCTCTCATAGGAAGCCTCCTCCCGCTGCATACTTACTAAAGGTCATAATAAAGATGGCATAAGTCATGATGACAGAGAGCACAACAAACATCATCGTGTAGTACACTTTCAACTGTTTCGCGTCTGATGTTCTTAGCTGCACAGGTTCACCCTTGCGACGCTTCGCAAGCTTCTCCAAAAAGAGCTTCTCCTGCACATTTACAGGAAGAGGCCTACGCTTATCCTCGTTCATCTTCTGACTTTTCACCATTCCTAATTCTTTCTTCTCGTTTCAGGGCTCTCAGTACTTTGAGCGCACTGTTCTTTTCATCCGTCCATAGAGGGGATGCCTCTACACGGTCAGTTTCAATATTACCCCAATTATAGTTTTCTTTCATAGACATAACGAGATTTTTATCAGCACTTACACCAAACCAGTTTGACGCATAAATCAGCTGATCTTCGTCTGTATCTAGGAAACGGTGCATCGGCTCTAGGCCAAGTTCGTAAGCTTGCTTAAACAACAGCGGTGAAAAATCAAAGTGTCTGTTACTTACGTTATAAAGCACAGCTCCACCTTCTTTAAGGTGGTCTGTATAAAGCTTCATGGCTTCCATTGTCAGCATATGAATCGGCACAGAGTCAGAGCTAAATGCGTCCAATAGAATGATGTCGTATTTCTTACCCGAGTTTTTGAGGTTTAAGCGACCATCACCCAGAATTATATTCACGTTGACGCCTAACTCTTCTGCTTGTTTAAGGTATGTAAACAGCCCTGTTTCATATGAAATTTTAACCACTGTTGGATCAATCTCGTAAATATCAAAGTCATGGCCTACATTTCCGTAAAAGTCAGCCATACCACCAGTACCAAGGCCAATCATAGCCACATCAAGTTTTGAGTATGTAGGGTCAAGAATTTCAAAAGCTGCATAAGCAGGTTTGTAATAAGACCACCCTGTTCTCTTATTATCAAGAGACTGAACACCATGTGTTGTTGATCCGTGAAGTAGATATCTTGCATTGGTATGTGGAAGGTCTAGGACACGGTAAAAGCCATAAAAGCTTCGGTCAGTATGTACGTAATTCAAGTTAAAGACACTTAGAGCCAAGCACACCATAATGCTTACTGGGAACAGGTAACGGTACCTAAAGAAGAGCAAGCTATACACAAGGAAGAGCGTTGCAATAATAAACGTAACACCTTGAAGGTTAAATACCCAAAAGGCTACCATTGCAAGTGTGACAAACGTTGCAACCATTGTAATTTGACGGTTTGTCACATTCTTATAAATAACAGGCATAGGCCCCACAAGCAGAGCAACTGCAAGGCTGAGCGGGTACTCCCACATCCAGTTAATAAAGAAAATTGGCGCAATAATCACATGGAAAATGCCACCAAAAACGCCACCAAAGGCAATTGCCAAGTAGTATGATTCTAAGTGGTGTTTCTCTGGTCGGGCATTGTACAGGATCACATGGACATAAAGTGCAATGAGGAAATAAATCAGCAAGTGAAGGATGATATTTTCAATCGTGGCATTGATTCTTAAAATCATCATAATAAAGACCAGAACAGTCAGTCCACGTACCATTTTTGAGAACTGTGTTAGATCCTTAACATGATAGCCTCCAAAGGCAATGATGTATGTCAGCAGGAAAACACCTAGCGGCAGAATCCAGAACATTGGGAAAGCTGCAATATCAGACGTAATATAAAACGTCACGCCATGCATCAGGCTAGATGGGATAAACGCAAGAAAAGCCCAGTACCCAAGTTGTTTAAACGTTGGATGATCCACTGCATTCATTTTTGTATTGAGCTCAATATCTGCCTTTTTCGTAAAGCCTGTCCAAGACAGTAAAATCATAAACCCAACGCCCCAAACGAGAGCGATCATACCCCATAGAGCCACTTGCTCTAAAGTTGTGTAATAAGGCTCTAAAAACAAAGGATATGCGAGCAGCCCAAGCAGGCTCCCTGCATTACTAAACGCATACAAGCTATAAGGCTCTTTATTTGGAAAATGAATTACTTCAAGTCTCTGAATCAGAGAGACCGTTGTTGAAAGAAACAGGAACGGTACGCCAACAACGCTAAGGCCGTAAATAACAGTACTGAGCCACGGCGCTGCCGTATTCACGTGCTCTACGGCACTCACATTAAGCGGGAGCGCAAATATACCGCAGAGAATAATCAGGCCAATCTGCCCCCATGCTGCCCATTTTAAAGGCACCGCTTTCCAAAGCCATGCATAAAAGTACCCTGCAAGTAACAGCGCTTGGAAAAGAAGAAGCAATGTATTCCACACCATAGATGACCCTCCAAGATAAGGAAGAAGAGGTTTTGCAATCATCGGCTGAAGTACGAATAAAAGAAGTCCACCCAAAAAGACTGTGAGTGAAGAAATTGTGTGAAACACGCGTATTTACCTTTTATTATTTTTATTCCCATAAAAAATAAGAGATTTTGAAGGTGCTGGCTAACTTTTTCTTAAAATAAAGGTTGATTAAATTCCCTTTAGGCCTAATATGCCAACAAAATTCATCTCTCTTTTCTTTTCTGCTGTCATATAGGAGTTCTACAGCATGAATAAAACATCCGTAACCTTGGTTTTGGAAGGCATCAAATATACACTGTTCCCAAGTGGAACAGTTGCGATTGAAGACGGCGAACCCACAGCATGGACCAAGATCAATGAAACAGACCGCTATCGCCTGATTGAAGCCGGCCTGATGCGGGCACAAAGCCCCAAGCGCATTCCCGCAGATTACCGCCTACTGATTTACCAAACTCTGGAAGATCATCAGCAGGCTGATGTCTACGCACGGCTTTACCAGACGCTCTCCAAAGGACAGAAAAAGCACGTCCGTGCACGTGTCACAATCCGAGGCACACGTTACCGCCTACATGATGACGCCAGCGTCACCATTAACGGCAAGGACAACATCCCTTGGCTGCTCATGGAGGGTTCGCACCGCCATGCACTGGTTTACGAGTGCATCACGCGGGCTTACTATAAAGAGCATCCCCATAGCCGTAACGCTCCATTTCTTTCTGATGAACTGGCGGGCTATATCGAAAATGCTGTGAAAGACCCTGACCAATACAAAGTATTTGAACAGGTTTGCGGCTCTTTTGAGTAAATCGATGTTAAAAGAAGCCCCCAAGTTGGGGCTTCTTTTTTATTTGCAGCAACCGCTCTTCGTGTTAAAGGTAAGTCATCTTCATCTGTGTCCCTGTTTAACGGAGTTTCCCTATGGCACACTCTCCTAAAATTACCTTCACATTCTCCGACAGCAAAAAGATTATCAAAGCTGCCGAGCATCTGGATGATGTGATTCAGGCGTTCAATAAATATGAACGTGCTGGCTACCCCAACCCTTTCACCATTGCCACCAAAGTTGACGACGAAGAGATCACGTTCCTGTTTTTCAAAAAGACATGGCACACATTCCCCGAGATGACCGTTGGCATTCTTGCAAAGGATTAATCGACACAAAAAAGCCTCTGTTTTTACAGAGGCTTTTTGCATATTAACTTTAATGTGTTTTTGTCACTTCTGGCCTAACTGGAGGCCTGCTCCTTACGCTTAAATTAGGGATATTTGCAATTTCACCTGTCCATAGTCCTTGATAAATAGCGCCCTTAACATTTGTTAAATTAGTATTTCTATCCATAGTCACCGTCCCGCCATCTCCCACAGGAACCCAAGTATCGTCGACACGAATGTAAGACTCAATTGTTACATTTACTGTATTACCAGAGCTCCATTCTTTATCTACATCCCGCCTAAATTGAAACGTATGTGTTCTGGTCTTCAAAACCGCGCTTGAAATCGTATCAATATTTAAAACTTGGAAAATATCTGCTGGTATATGCTTTGGGGTATACGACTGAGGCTCTTGATAAGAGATATTATAGTGTCGATCTGTATCAATAATCTCAGAATTTGGAATAACTTCCAGTACACCTGCAGAAGATACAGACATACAGTTGCCTTCACTATTAGGGGCTCGTGTTGGTGAATAAATCATGCCGCGGTCTGCACAGTTATTAAAAGCATCCACTTCTGTACGAAGTGTTGTTACGTTGCTTTCAATTGCCGCCACGCGTGTTCCCATGACTGCTGAGTAACTTTCCAGCGCTGTTTTAAGTGCAACAACTTGACGAGACAAACCTTCTGAGCCAACACCTTGCCCCCAGCTAGATGCTGTGGATACCATAAGAAACGCCGCAGCAAGAGAGAGTGCTTTTGTATTAAAAATCATATTATATCAACCCCGTGCATATACTATTTAGATCATATATAACCCTAACAACTTATAGAAACTATCTCAAACTTTTCGTGACACTAACCAATTATTTTTTAATCCTTATGATAAAGAAGAGACAACGCCACCTATTGAAACTCCAAAAACCCTTCCCATACTTTATTTACTACCCCTTGTAAAAAGGATCATCTCTCTGTCAATTCTATCCCATGGAGGTTCCCATGAAATTCGCAGTTATTGCCGCGCTGGCCATTGCCGCAGCCCCCCTGAGCGTTGCAGCTCAAGAACCGGTCATCATCCCTGGTGGTGAATATATGATCGCCTATCACAACGGCCAAGGTGTTGTTTGCCCCAAAGGGGAAGAATGCACCTTCTGGAAGGACACCGACATGACCCACATGGTCAATGTTGTTGGCTACATTGCCAGCGCCACGGTGAAAAACTTTGGCGCCACACAGCGCGCCAAAGGTGATGACGTGCCAACCCGTGCCCAGTTTGAAAAACTGCTGACGGACAGCCGCTGGCCCGCCCACTTCAAAGCCCTGTATGAGGCCGCAAAGAAACTAGAGCGCAGCAGCGCCTAATCACTCGAAACAAAGCCCCGCAAAATGCGGGGCTTTGGCTTTTCTTAGAATGGTACTGGGTAGTCTTGGTAGACCTTATGAATGTCTTTCAGACACTCTTCACTCAGTTCCACATCCACAGCAGCAATATTGCTCTTCAGCTGTTCCATGTTTGTGGCACCAATAATGGTACTCGTCATCCATGGCTCACGAATTGTAAAGGCAATCGCCATCTGACATACATCTAGGCCATGTTTTTCAGCCACGCCCATGTAGGCACGTACAGCCTTATCTGTGTTCAGTGCAAGGCGTGTATGGAAACGATCTTCCTGTCCGCTCATGACTTCTGGTGAAAAACGTGCGCCTTTTGGAAACTTGCCATCTAGGTACTTTCCGCTCAGTACACCCATTTGTAGCGGAGACCATGGCAGGTAAGCGACCTCTTCCAGCGCACAAGCTTCTGCAACATCATGCTCATCACGTCGACGCAGAAGGTTATATTCATTCTGAATACTCACAATACGTGGTAGCCCGTGTTTTTCAGCAAGTTCAGCAAACTGTGTAATACCCCAAGCAGAGTCATCAGACAGGCCAATATGGCGAATTTTACCTGCATCCACTTGTGCTTTAAGCGCTTCAAGTATCTCGAGCTTGTTTTCAATAATTTTCGCGCGTGCCTCTTTACCCATAGCAGGTTTAAAGTCCCACCAGTTGGCAAAGTGATAGTTCGAGCGGTTTGTTGGCCAGTGCAGTTGATACACATCAATATAATCTGTTTTCAGGCGCTTTAGGCTTTCATCTACAGCGACTTCAATGTTGGCTTTATTAATCACAGGAGCCTCTTCACCACGGGCCCAAGGTACTGGTGAAAACTTAGTGGCAAGAACCACATCAGAGCGCTTACCACGGCTCTCAAACCAGTTTCCGATGACGGTTTCTGTTGTCCCGTAAGTTTCTGGAGATGGTGGAATGGCGTACATTTCAGCTGTATCCCAAAAGTTTACGCCCTGCTCAAGTGCGTAATCCATTTGACGGGAGCCTTCGTCTTGTGTGTTTTGCTTGCCCCAAGTCATTGTCCCAAGGCAGATACGGCTCACCTGCACATCAGATGAACCCAATTTTGCGTATTTCATTAAAAGAAATGCCCTATTTGTTTTGTGGATTTTCAGAAAGGTTAACATAGGACTTTCCAAACCTAAAGTTCAAAATTATCGAACCTAAAATTTTCTCTTGATCTTTATATCCCTCTCTTCTATACCGCATTTATACCTACTCTCTCGTTCTGTTTAGAGGCATCCACCCGGATGAATACTCATGATCTACATCCCTCGCTTCCCTTTTGTGGCACGTGGAATTAAATTTGATATTTGCCATGGCTTTGAAGGTGAGCATAAGCAAAACTTACTACAGGGTTTTCATGCTTTTACAGCAGATCCAAGACCACTCCTCTTTCATCAACTTGTACGTGATGCAACAGCAGTTGGGTCAGGCTCATATGCACGCGTATTTGAAAATCCGCTCTTCCCTAATCAGGTTTTTAAACTCACCAACAAACAAGACAAAGGCTACCAACGCTGGATGGAAGACTTTGTGCTTAAGCGGCAAAACAACCGCTTTGTCCCTCAGGTTAATAGCTATGCCCGCACCAATACGGGGCGTATTCTTTGCATGATGGAAAAATTGACGCCAAGCTATGAAGTACCAGATGGCTTTCGCTATAATGAAAACCAGAAAGGTGCTGGCTTACATCTAGATTTTGCACCGCATGATGAACTCCCCGATGAGCTGCGTCAGATTAAAGCTTTTCTGTATGACTTCCTCTATAATGACTCCATTGATATTCGCGTGCCCAATGTGATGCGTCGCGGAGAGCAAGTTGTCATTACGGACCCTCTCTTCTAAAAACGAAAAAAGCCCCCATCTCGGGGGCTTTTTATCTATTCATGACTTGTAATATCAAAACTCCACCCCCATATATTAAGTACGTACCAACCTTCCTTCACTTTCTTGGAGATCAGACTTATGATTCCCGTTCCCTTTCGCATTTCCGCGTTTCCCTTCTTTGCTCTGCGTGAAAAAGCCTGCTTTACGCATGGATTCACAGAGCTGAAAGAACAGGAAATTCTCGGCGCTTATACAAGCTTTACCCCCTCTGAGATGCAGGAACACTTTGGCGATGAGCTGACCAGCTTGAATCACCACCCGTTCCAAGAGCTTTACCGCATCAACAGCGCAGACGGCCTCACGCTGCGTACCACCCAACACGACAGCGACGATGCCGCCTTCGTCGAATGGATGGAAGGTTTTGTTTTGAAGAATCAAGACAACCCCTACGTCCCCAAAGTGCGTAGCTATGCGCGGTTCAACACTGGAAGAACCATCACCATCATGGAAGATCTCAGCCTCCTGCCCCATGAAAGGGGCATTAATACCGAGGTTCAAAATCTCAGCTGTTTTCTGTTGAGTTGTTTCTCTGACGAAAAACACCTCGTACGCGAGGCCCTTCGCGAAGGCTACGATGAGAAAACCTTGCTCGCAGCTCTGATCTTTATCAAGAAATACTCAGGGCACAACTCAAACCGCTATTCCCTTGGCATACAATCCTGCCTCGATCGGCAAGGCCAATTTGTGTTCTTGGACCCGCTTGTCGCCTAAGCTATCAATCGAAAAAGCCCCCATCTCGGGGGCTTTTTTTTATATCTTATGCTACTTCACTTTCTTCAGAAGCTCTTCTGCCACTTCATCCAAGTTACCATCTTCAATGGCTTTACGCAGTGTCTTCATCAGGTTTTGGTAGTAAGCAATATTGTGCCATGTCATCAGCGTGTTAAAGAAAGCTTCTTTAGAACGCATCATATGGCGCAGGTATGCCTTCGTGTAGTTCTTACATGTGTAGCAATCACATTCTGGATCAAGCGGGCTATCATCTAGCTCGTACTTCTCATGCTTCACCTTAATCACACCTTCACTTGTAAAGGCTTGGCCATTACGCGCATTACGTGTTGGCAGTACGCAGTCAAACATATCAATACCCATCTGCACACTGCGGATAATATCACTTGGATACCCAACTCCCATCATGTAGCGTGGTTTTTCAGGCTTCATAAAGTCTACTGTGTGATTTACCATTTCATCGTAAGTATCTTTCGAACCTGTTTCGTCAAACAACCATCCACCAAACGCGTAACCTTCAAAGTCAATCTCGTTGAGTTGCTCTACACTCATTTGGCGAAGGTCTTTATAATGCGCCCCTTGGATAATACCAAACTGTCCGTAGCCTTCACGCTTTACAAATGCATCACGTGAGCGCTTCGCCCAGCGTGTTGTCATCTCTAGGCTATCTTTTGCTTCTGTATAGCTCATACCCATGTGGCCACACTCATCAAGTACCATAGAAATTGTACTATCTAGCTTATACTGAATCTCAGTTGCCAATTCTGGCGTAAGGAACATATCCGAGCCATCAATGTGAGACTTGAACGTAACGCCCTCTTCTGTGAGTTTACGGATACCGTTAAGGCTATACACTTGGAACCCACCTGAGTCTGTTAGGATTGGCCCCGGCCAGTTCATAAACTTATGGAGTCCACCAAGCTTCTGCACAGTATCAGGCCCAGGACGCAGCCACATGTGGTACGTGTTGGCAAGAATCATATCTGATCCTAGCTCTTTCACGTCCTCAGGGCGCATCGCTTTCACGCTTCCCGCCGTACCAACAGGCATAAAGGCAGGTGTTTCAATTGTTCCATGTGCAGTATGAATACGACCACGCCTTGCGCGGCCATCTTTACTTAGAAGCTCGTACTTAAATTCAGTCATGGAAGGTGGTATACCATGAAGCTTCATTCCTTGCCAAGCTCTTCTTTTTCCAATATCCTCCCCACACAACATACCCGCCTTTTAGCGTGTCCTTTTAAATGAGAGATAAGGCAAAACTATGTCGACCTCAGAAACTGAAATTCTCCCTGTAGAGAAGTTCAAACACTTTTTAGACACCACCCTCACCATTGGTATATATGGTGATGTTGGCGTGACCTCTCACACCTATAACAGTGCCCTTTACGGCCTGATGCAGGTACTTGGTACAGGCGTGACATATAAACTGCTGAAAGCGCCTGAGGTGATCTCTGGTACATGGCGTGAAGACGTAGACATCTTTGTTATGCCCGGCGGTGCAACCACTCCAATGCATGAGAAGCTCACAGAAGTTGGCTGCGCCCAAATTCGCGAATACGTGAATGACGGCGGTAGATACATTGGTTTTTGTGCTGGGGCTTACTTTGGCGCAGCATTTGTTGAGTTTGCCAAAGGCGATCCTGACCTTGAGCGTATCACTGAGCGTGAGCTTGGCTTCTACCCTGGTACGGCCATTGGCCCTGTGTTTGCTGGCTTTAAATACCATGAGCTCAAAAAGAGCCTTGCGGTACGTCTCAACTTCCCTGAGCAGAAGTACAACACGCATTTCTCTTACTTCAACGGTGGCTGCTACTTCCAGGATGCTGCAAAATATGACAACACCAAAGTCATTAGCACATATCCTGAAAAGCAAGATAAAGCCGCCATCATTATGTGTACAGCAGGAGACGGTAAAGCCCTTCTCTGTGGTCCGCATATTGAGTACGTGCCAGAATTGCTTCCGCCTGAAGTACCTGCAGATGTCATTCAAAAGCTGCTGAGTACCAAAGAGCAAAAACAAAACGCTCTCCAACTCATGATTGAAGAGCTGTTAAGCGAAAATTAAAAAGCCCCCGAAATGGGGGCTTTTTGCCCTTGAATTTCTTATAAAGAATCACCATATATCAACCACTGAATCAACCTGCGCACCTTTTATCACCACCTTTTGGTGCGCCCTTTCTATGGAGACATCTATGTCGAGAACAATTGTTGAAGGCTTCCACAAAGGCAGCGCTCATGAGCTTGCAACTCTGCTGATGGAGCGGACCATTGAAGAGATTCATGTTCCTGCCAAAGGCAACGTGGATTTCATTGCCTTCAAGCTGGACGGCAATGACAAACTCACCATCCTGCAGCTGGCCAACAGCCTGAGTGCAGGCAATGATGGTGAGATCAAACTGATCTGCACCAACTGGCACATTGGCCGTCCTGGCGACTTCACCAAGTCACCTGTGGTGCGTGTGGAAGAAGAGGTTCGCCTCTCCGCCATCCACTACAAAATTTGGTGCGGCAATCACGTACCGATCGAGATTACCATTTTCTCGAGCAGTGAAGAAACGGTTCTGCTGCGCGACGCAGGCCTGGTCAAAGAATTTGACAACTGGGACGCTGAAACGCTGAAGCTGAAGCACAACTTCATCACCGACACCATGCGCCACGAACAGGCCGCATAACACTGCAAAACGAGTAACTAAGCCCCTACGGGGGCTTTTTTACATCGTCAGGTTCTGCTTTCGCTCTTTTATTTTGTAAATATAAAATTTACACTTAGGTGCTTCCCCATGTATGACTTCCCTCCCTAATAGGCCAACACCTATTGTATTCCCTACAGACCATCCCCATAACTTAAGGTACAACAACTCTTTCTGACCATTTTTGGAGGGCTTACCTATGCGTAACCTTATGAATACCACTGCCATCATTGGCACCGCCTGTCACTTGGCTTTGGGAGCTGATGCTTTGGTTCCCCAGTACGAACCATTTCGGCAAGGCAGCTTTATGATGCTTGGCGACAACATTGTGGCGCTGGCCAGTGACCACCTGAGTACTCAGGAGGTTTACACCCCTGCCAACCTGAATGAAGCTGCATAATGAAAGCAGCCCTCACCACGGCAGAGCGCAATGCGCTCATGCCGTTCTCAACCATCTATGTGCATAAGCGCGGCAGTGTTGCCGTGCTGAACGCACACACCGCTATGGCAAACGGCACAAAGCTGTTCTGCCTGTTTTACCCTGTTAAACCTGCGGCAAACCAGCCGTAACCTTTGGAGACACACATGTCCAATATCACCATTGATCGCACTCAAATTCGTGAAGCTCTGTGGGGCAGCTCGTTTCAAGAGGTGCGCGTCAGTCCCAAGGCTATCGCCTTCATAGACACCTATGACAACATCAATCACATCTTCGAACCGCAAAACGCGGTCATCGTTGAAGTGGTCAATGGCGGTTCGCCATGCTGGCAGTACGTGAATGGCATCCAGCCCAAAGACATACAACATGCAGAACCCTTTGGCTGGTTTGAGGTGGAAACCACCCTTGAAGACTCTGTTGAGCTTCCCTTTCTGGGCGGCAAGATTGTCACCATCAGGGTTGTTGATGCCGATCTCATGGGTGGTATTCTGCCGATTGAGATCAAACTCTACGCCCGTGACAAGGACGCAGAGGTCAGCCTCACACGCGCTTTCCGTGATGATGAAGATATGCTTCTTACCATGTGCCAACCTGTCAGGTACATGCAAGTGAGCATGCCAGTGAAGATCGGCAGCGAAGCCCTGAGCATCAGTGATCTCGTGGAAAAGAACAACGCTTTTGCCGAGTCTCTGGAAGAAGAGGACGACCAGCCTGAAATTGGCCAAGGCATGAGCCTTGGTGATTTGCTGACCAAGCATTTGACAGACAAAAGCCAAGAAGGCATCCAACAGGACCCAAACGCCCTGTGGTTAGAACCAGACTGGCGCATCGATTAAAAAACATAGAAAAGTCCCCTCCGGGGGGCTTTTCTTTTTTGCTTCACAAGCCTTGAATTTCGGATTTTCATAACCATAATTTAACTATCAACCCATTCCCTCTTTCTTAGGGGGCTATCTTTTACCGACTTACCTATGGAGGAATCTATGTCGGATTTTGGAAACAAGCTGGCCGCGGCACTGACTGGTAACGACGCATTTGTCAACCGCCCCAAAGGCGAAGGCACTGTGTCCGTCAACGGCCAGATTGCGTCTTCTGGAGAGGAGCTGCTGGAAAACACCCATCACCGCACATTGGTGAACGCCATGGAAGAAAAAGTGATCACGGGCATCACCGTGGACACCATCGGCCGGAGCATCACCTTTCAACGTGATGGCGAGGACGATATCGTCGCAAGCTTCCTGCATGGGGACCGTAAAGCGCAAATCATCCAAGTGGTGGCGCCGAAAACCATGGGAGAGTTCCAGATTTGTGAAGTGCTCAAATACTCGCAAGAGGTCACAGGGTACTCCACACGTAACGGCGAACCCACCTACCCCGGCTTCACGGGCATGATGACGCGCATCACCATCACACAGACATCGTTTGAAGAAAGCGATGCCATTGATATCTGGATTCTGTCTCCCGAGGCAACCCAGCCGTATCAGTGTGATGAGCTGGTGGTGAAGGACTTGGTTGACACTGTCGACCACGATCATCAGGAACTGAGCCCTCTGTCTCTCAGCTCGCAAAGCACCTACTTCAATTACGCATGGTGGGATTGCTGCCCAGACCTGCGCATCCCTTCCGCCGTTGAGATGGAAATTGCAAACGCCTATGCAGCGATTGATGCTGAGCAGGACGCTCTGGAAAACATCAACAACCAAGCAGAAGCGGAAGCCTTTGCCGAAGAACAGGCAAGAGACGATGCCGATAACCATTGGCATCCCTAAGCGATAAAACATAAAAACACCCCCGCAAGGGGGTGTTTTTGTTTATAGAGGCGTTGAAAATGGAAAAATAATCCTCATAATTTAACCATCCAAACGCATTATGCGTGCCTTTTTTTCTAACATTGGAGATCCTTTATGGGACTGACTTTCCTTCGTGAATTGAACGATGTACTGGTTGGCAAGCAGCTAGACTTCATCAACAAAACGACCGACGACCAGTTCCTCACATTTGTGACGGACGAAGGCGACGGCCTGCCCCACACCTATGGCTTTGCCGTACGGGGCACAGAAACAGCTCGTATTTCGGCTGTTATCAATACAACTTACGGCCTCGGCTACAAAGTGGCCGCCGTCAGCATGCTGCGCTTTGACAGCACCACACGCATCACTCTGATCATGGATCAAGATGAACGTGGAGGCAGCGAACGCATCAACATTGATGTGAAATGCGGTGATGACGGCTATGCTCCGGTTCTGCGCTTTGTAGAACCGGCGCAATACCCTGAATCCGCCCTGTACATTCAAAATGTCCGCACGGACTATGAAGAATATGCAGCCGCCTGAACGATGATGAAAGAGCCCCTGTTAAGGGGCTCTTTTACTTGCTTCACTCCCTTGAATTTCGCTCAATCATACCCATACTATAACTATCAATAACTTTCACTTTTAGCTAGGAGGACACCATGTCCCGCACTCTTGAAGCACTTCGTACTGCCGCAAACACTGCTTGCATCACAGGTAACTTTTCAGCCGCTCGCTGCTTTGCATCGGCCATGCGCGCAGCCAGCAAAGTTCAGTCTTTCGATGGTATGGAAATCATGAATGGCAAAACCATCAAGGCCATCGAATCCGACATCGTGCAGGATGGTGAACATCGCTACGGCATCACGTTCATCACCGATGAAGGGGAACCTTTCACCTTCACCTGCTCAGGCATTGACGGCCAGCTGCTGGACGAAGAATCGTTCATCTCCACCATTCACGGTGTTCAGGGCATGATCGGCAAAACCGTTCACAGCCTCAGCCATGTGGATTTCCTGATGGAAAGCGATGAGCGCCGCGGCGCCTACACGCTGACGGCCACCGATGGCACTGAACTGAACATCGTCGTGGTGACGAAAGGGCCGGAAAAAACGGTTCTGCGCCACAATGATTTCGGCTGCCACTTCCACGCCCCTCTCAAAACGGATGTCTAAGACATCACACAAGAAAGCCCCCAACTGGGGGCTTTCTGCTTTTCTATATCTTCACTTGAACTTTCTTAACCCCAAGCTTGGTACGAATTTTATATCTCAAAGGTGTTTCTACCCATGCATAGGCAATATGTGACGCCACCATAATCGCTACAAAGATAAGCAGTAGATGAACTGTCATCACCTCAAAGTTATCTGCTGGCACACTGTCATATTCATCTTTAAAGAAATAAATCATCACGCGCGCAACAGGCTGATGCAGCAAGTACATTGCAAATGAGAGTTTACCGAGATGCATCAAAAATGGGTGTGCAAAGAAATTATGAACAGGGCCAGACATAAGAGACAGGCAAAGTACCATAAAAATAAGGCAAACCATATACGCCATTTTAGGGACGCCATAAATGCCATAAGCATCCAAAGACATCATCACACCAAGTAGGATGAGAACACCCATAAACATAGCGTCCCACTTAAGACCTTTTGTCTGTTTAAAATGCTGATAGAGGCCATACACAAAAGCACCAGAAAGCAGTCCGAAATTGGCACGTGCAAGTGCCCCATACCCGTGATCAATCATGAAATCTTTCACATAAAAATGCTGAACCACTCCGTAAAACGCACAGATAACCACAATAGAAATCAATTGGATATATGTACTTTTTAAACGTGTAATGAAGAATAAGTAAAATGGAAACATCAGGTAATTAAAGAACTCTGCGCTGATCGACCAGGCAGGCCCATTCCATGCAGATTTATTCTCTAAAACTCCCCATGAAGTTGTGAGTGTAAAGTTGGCCAGCCATGCCCAAGGTTCTACAACGCGGTAAGAGCTCCCCTCAAAGCCTTCTTGAATATCAACGTACTGCCAAACCCCTAGCATATACAAACCAACAATAAGTAAAAGAACCATGGCATAAAGCGGATAAACTCTTGCAAGCCTCACAACAAGAAAGTCTTTTACTTTCTTCAGCGTAATACCAGCTGCAAAACGATCCGCATAAAGGTGCATGAGTAAAAAACCAGTAATCATGAAAAAGATATCAACACGGAAAGTGACCGTAACAAACGGCGCAAATTTCAGCTCATTAAAATACTGCGCAAATTTAGGTCCCACATCACCGTAGAGCATCATATTAGAGAGAATAACAAGCGCACAGAGGATAAATTTAATCCCTGTAAGAGGTGCGATAATTTCCTTAGATTTTGCCATTATTTAAAAGCAATACCAGGGTATTTAATAATACGCATTTGACGGATACGGTCTCCCTTTGTCAGGCGATCCACAATATTTTGGCCTTTATTCACATGCCCTAGAATAGAGTACATGCCCTTTTGCGCAGGCGCATCACGCAGGAAAATAATGACTTGCTTATCACTTGGCAGGCCGTTTTCAAGGTTCGCCATCCCAATATCCATGTGTTGAATTTCACGGTATGACTCTTGCCCCACATGGAGCGGAAACTCAGCGTTATCCTCACCAACAGTACGGCGATCTCCAAACTGAAGCGCATAACCCGGCGCCATATGGTGAATCTGCAAACCGTTGTAGTAGCCGTTTTCAACGTTTTTCAGGAAGTTTAGGCCAACACTTGGTGAGTTGTTATAAAGCGTAATATAAAAGCGGCCTGAGTCTGTTATGGCTTCAATAATATAACTATGTGTTGATGGAATAATGACCTTTGCTTTGGCATCCATTGCTACAAACAGGCACATTACTGCTAATGTTAAACGCATCATCCACATCATAAGAGCGGGCTCACTTTCTTTATTATTACTCATCTTTAGTTTAGCAAAACTTGCCTTTTTTATTAAAAACAAACAGAGAACCTCAGACCTTAAAGAAAAACTTTCATCTACCTGTGATGTTTTCATACCTCTCTTTGTGTCACAAAAAAAGAGGCACCATAACGGTGCCTCTTTTCTTCGTTTGAGAGTTTATTCCAGCCCGTCCGTTAGGACTTGGCGTACTTTCCGTGCGGAAGGTTGAGCGTCGTAAGGGGCTGCAATGAACACTTTCACACAGTCCTTGACTCTGTCGCCTTCAGCTAAAATACGACTCACGGTATCACCGTTGCCGTTCACATAACCACGGAAATCCCAACCAGCATGCACAGCCTTACAGGCCACGTCAGCCCAGGAGGCATCCTTAATGGTGATGGGGTAGTCATTGGTATCAATGCCGCCCGCTTGGAAGTTATCGCGGTTCAGCGCATAAACACCAGGAGACAACGCCTCAGAAACCAAAATACCGGGGTGGTAGTGGTCGGCAAGCACAGCAGATGTTGCGCCGTTTGTTTTCATATATGCCAGATCACGGTCAGCCGAAGCTTCAGCAATTACCAAACCACGGTAAGCAAAGTTCTGCCGAATCCGATACACAATGGACGAAATCACATCGTCAGCATCTTTACGTGTCGGATCAGGGCAAAGAACCAGCACCATGGCAGCACTGCGTACGTTGGCTTTTTCAAGATCACGCTCATCCGAGCCTGACCCACGGTAGCCTGTGGCGTTCATGTCGAGCTTTTTCGCAATGCTTTGCAGCTCGGCAGGCACGTTTTCAGCAAGAAACTGAATCTCGTGCTTCATCAAGTCGGGGTGCCCTTTGATTTGCTCAAGAAGGCTTTCAACGTAATGGGCCGTCCCTTGAACAGGAAGGCCAACAATCAGGATATGGTCTGTCATGTCCTTCCATTCCCATCTGTAAGTTTGTTTCAGTTCGCGTTGGTAGGAGTGATACTCCGAATGATACGTCAGGATACCGGGCAACTGGAAGATGCCGTAAGTCCCGATCGCAATGGTTGTGAGCCGCCCAAAGGGGGTGGTCGCACTAATATCACCGTAACCAACAGTGGTGAAGGTTGCCCAAGTGACCCAAATGGCGTCCATGGCTTTCACATCTAGGGTGAAAACCATAATCCACACATGTTTTAGGGTAACCAGATACGCAACAAAAACATTGCCAACCATGTTCTCTGGAAGAAGTTCCAAGTACATGAACATGAGTGCGTGCGCCACGAAGGCAAACGCAACACGTTTAAAGCATTTGTTTCTGAGCTGAAGGTAGTCGTTGGGCTCAAGGTAGCGCTTCTCGAAGCGCTTCCGCCAAAAAAAGAGACTCATAAGACCTCTCCTTATAATGACAGCGCAGCTTTCTACGCGTGATGAACGATTTAGATTACAAGATTTTTCCACTATACAGATTTGTTGTATACACTTCAAGTCTTAAAAGAAATTCTCCTTGATTTTAGAATTTTAATACCTATATATAGCTTAATTCCCCTCACCTTCTCTCCCGTTAAAAAGGTTAACTCTTATGAAACACCTTCTTTTTGCTCTTGCAGCTTTTGGCCTGCTCACCGCTTGTGACACCTCAACCAAACAAGACGCGCAGCAGATTCACATCTCTGGGCCAGCCACAGTTTCTGAAGAAGATCCTGTTCGGACATTCCTCAAAGTGAAGTTTGCCCACGTGCAATACTGCGTGCAAACCTTTGGCGTTGAAACGGCATGTACAATGGCCAGATCTGGCCACATGCCGCAGGATGCCGAAGCGATCTACGCAGAACTGAAACGGCTTGCAAAGGCTCCCAATGAAAGCTTTCAGCAGTTTTTGGTTGAAGGCCCCCAAGAGCTCACACAGCCTGGCCAAGTCCAAACCTACGCAAGGTATCACGTCGATGGCCTTGAAGGTTCAACTCTGCACAAAGTCTGGCATGTCATCCTTGCCAGCGACGAAGGCACCACCATCACAAAGGACGTGTACTCTTTCAGCGTCCATGGCGTAAAAGACCTCTCCAGGGGAGAGCGCAAAGCCATCAACCGTCAGGTTGGGGCCAACATTACGGCAGCTGTTCAGGCACTCCAATAAGCGATAAAACATGAAAAAGGCACCCAACAGGGTGCCTTTTTCTTTAGCGTCGATCAGAGTCCTCTTTGAGGATTCCAGGAAGAATAACACCACCAAAGCTGCCTTCGCTGCTTGCGGTTCCGTTATCCGTCATGGAGTTCAGCTGGTCCAAAGTAATGGCGCCAGACTCAAGAAGTTCTAGAAGCATGGCAAGTCCTCGTTCAGAGCCTTGACCACCGTTTCCGCCTTCGACTCCGTCAGCATCGCCCTCACCTTCTGATTCTCCATCTCCCTCTTCTTGTTGAGGGTCTAGAAGCTCATAAGGTGGCATTCCCGGCAGGGAAATGAGCGGTGCGCGGTTGAAGGTTCTTGACTCGAACTCTTCCAGTTTGGTGATAAAGATGATATCTGCCTGAAGCTTCAGCTCTGTCTCATCCCAAATGGTCAGAGAAGCTGTCTTCACCTCTTCGACCATAGCTCTCAGCAGAGGCTCAAGGTCAGAGGCATAAGCTGGCAGCAGGTCATGTCCAAGAAACTTTTCAAGGGCAATGGCAAAGTCTTGCACTTTAAGCTCACCATTTACCAGTTTCCAGTACACATCAAATGGCAGGCCATCTTCATGTAAAAGTTCTTGCAATACGGTTGTATCAATCGGTGTCTCATAAGAGGCAATCCGATCCAGCACCACGTCCCCAGCCTCGTTGCTTGCAATTGAGCAATAACGCGGGAAAGTTTCGCCAAATACAGCTGTGTTAGACAACAGCAGACCAATACGCTCTTCACCGCCCAGCTCATCCTGAACAGGATCAACATTCACCGTGAAGATGTTTTTCTTGGCCACCAGCGCAGGGACTTCTCTGCCGTTCAACTCAATGGTCGACTCTTCCATAATCAGAAGGCCGTCTTGGTCAAACGCCAGCATAGGGCAAGCCCCATGTGGCATCCCTCGCCCTGTATTTTCATACAGAGTCGGCATTGAGGCACCCAGAGCCATTTGCAAAATAAAGGTCACACCGGCAACCACCGCCAAAGCCACGCCCCAAAAGCCTCTGCGATAACGCAGAACAATGTAAACGAGGCCAGCAAAGGTCACGCCAGTCATCGCCATCACACCAAAGGTGAAAGGGTCGCCGTATTCTTTTAGAAAGATGCTCCAGAGGTAACCAATTTCGGCATCCCCTGAAAACACGCTACGCCAATAGGTTGGCGACGTTAGGATTTGCCAGAACATCACTGACTCCTCATTATTGATAACGCTGCACAACAAAGGGGTACTGGGTCGTCGTATCGATCGACTCAGGAACCAACTCATTGTTTGCGTCAATGGTGAAAGAAACCAGTGTCACCTCACGGGGTGCACGGGATGTTATTGAGATTTCCTTTTGCCCTTTATAAACCTCCACTTCACTCTCCTGGCCTTCATTGAAAACAATAAAGCCACTCACGCGAGTTATGTGGGATTCATCAAACAGCTCAGGGCGGAACAAGTCAGCGTTAATGACATACCGGCCCGGAGGCAGGAATGCATATTGGCTAAGCAGTTGTTCTGCACGCACGGTGGTATAGATGGGGTCACCCGTACCTTCATGCGTTTGATTCACAGAGCCCCGATCATCGGGTGTATGAATCATCAAGCTGTCTGTATCAGCAATACGGTGATTATAAACCACCTCCTTGCCATGTGGCGTAATGCGCATCATCCAGAGGTCCACATCACTTGTGGCGCATTCTGGCGGAAGCTTTCTGGGGTTAAATCCAGAATCTCCAATCTGCGGGCATCGTTCGCCAATTTTTAGGGCATAAGCGTCATTCAGGTTGCCATCCCAGCTAATCTGCGCGCGCAGAGCCACACGGCCCGGACGTTCAGCAAGAGCTGTATCTTCCGCGCCCAATGTGTCACTCACTTTCGCGAAATACACAAGGATCAAAGAAGCAGCAACAATCAGCAGCCCAAAAAACAGAACCCATTTTTGGTCCAGCAGGGCTTTAATGTTGTTATTGGCTTCAGCCTCATTAGAGGCCGTTCCAAAACGTGTTCGACGTCTCATTGAGACCTCCATAGAGAGGGAAAGAAAGCACCGCCACAAACGCGGCGGTGCGCAGTGTTTATTGAATCAAGGGTTTGATACTGACTTGCGTCTCACGGTCAATGCTATCCGGAATGATTTTGCCATTTTCATCAACCTCAAAGCTCAGAACAGTGCGTTCAAGCATATCATCCAGGCTGGTAAACGTAACAATATCATTAAACAGAACAGTTTCCTGATCTGTCCCTTCAAACACCACAAGGTAAACCTCAAACGACACGGGCCAAGTTGGCATCGCGGGCTTAAAGTTATAGTTTGGAACCTGCATCTTCCACAGCATGTCCTGAAAACTTTCGTCCAGTACAATGTTAAAGCTGTAGTGACCAGGCGCCAAGAACTTGTGGCGGTACGTCATTTCTTCCGTACGCATAGGTTGGTACAAGGGGGCGCTGTTATAGCCATCCCCTGAACGTCTCGGCGTGAAAGGCCGGCCATGAGTTGGGTTACTGTTCAAGTAAGCCGGAACACTGTAAGCAAACGCACCTTCAGCACTGGGGAGCTTATTGGGAGAGTCAAGGCTCAACACATCGTAAACCGTACCATCAGGCGTGGTGTAACGTGCGTAAAGGTCTTGGTCTACAATAATGCATTCCACAGGACGCTTCAGATAGATCTCACGGTATTCTTCTTTAATGAAGGGCGTACCTTCAACAAAGTGGCTTAAATCACCAAGCCAGTGGCCATCAATTTCACGAGGGCATTGCCCTTCGCGTACATAACCACCTTCTTGGCCATAACCTGAACGCGCCTCAAAACGAAGCGCAATCCCCGGAGCCCAGCTTGACGCAGGGCCGCCACCAGCTTCACCCTTGGAAAACAGCACCAAAAGAGCAACAACAATAATCAGCAGGATGAAGATCATGGCTGACAACAAGTCATCCATCACCGCATCTTGTTCTGCCTCATTGTCATTATTCCCCCAGTGCCGTCCAAAAGACCGCTGGTGTATCATGACGCATGCGTCTCCTTGCCAGCACCATTCATCCAAGCAAGAAAGCCGGAAGAATAGAGCTCCAAGTGCAAGTCATTCGCAATGTCTTGGACAGTGCGCTCGGTACGGTCAATGGCATGACCAATGAAAACCGAACCAAACAGCAGACCAGCAAGCGTACTCATGATCGCAAGACCAAGGTACTCAAACATCATCACCACAAACTGGAAAACAGCTTCTGTTTCACCAGAGGCCATGATGTCTGCGCCAGCAGTTGCCAGACGAATACCGACATAAGTCCCCACGATACCGTAGGTCAGAAGGTTGCGTTTTACCCAATGGATTCCTTTGGCGCGTTGCGCATGCTTTGTGGCGTACCAATCCAGCAGGACCAGGTCATCCACTTCCACATCCTTTTGTCCACGCAGCCCTTGCAACTTTGCAAGAACTTGAGCCAAAAAGGTGTTCTTTTCCTTGTCATTCAGCGTGTCAGTGTCCAAAGCGAGCTTATAGCCCTCTTCTCCGCCACTCACTTGCTGTTTGACTTTGGCCAGCAGAGCCACTTCACGATCCACCATAGCTTGGTACGGCAAAACCTGAAAAAGCGCTGCGCCAAGGAAGATCAGTGCCATGGCACCAATCCAGACGTGGGTCAGCATGTCATCTGGCAGGATCAGGTCAAACAGACCAAAAATCGAGCCGCCAATGAAGAATCCAAGCACCATCAGTGCTTTCAATATCAGTTGATTTCGTGCCGTTTTGAGATAGGCACCATTTTGTACAGAATTCATCTTAGTGTCTCCTTATAAGAGAGAGGATGATGCGCGAAAATGCGCAAAAGACAGATTCAGATGCATAAATTGCATACAATGCTCTCATTTAATATGTATACTGTCAAGCCGTTAGATTTATAAAACGTGCATTAAGCCTCTGCTTTCGTGCTCAAATGCTCTTCATATTCACATTTAATTGAATTGAAAAATCTTAGAAAAAATCTCCATATCTGATTGACAAAACAAGCATTGTATACTAAAGGTGGCATTGTACACGCATCTGCATACAGTTTTTTATAGTGCATTCCTTGTGAATCGGTAACGATTAACATGCTGTACACTCGTGCCATCACCTCTAGGTGCATGGCTTTCATTGCCCCTTGTGGGTTTCTCACTACTATAAGGAGTTCCATCATGGAATTTTCGCTTGAAGAAAAACCGTCCTTCGTTCTGCAGGAAAAGAAACCGTTCTATTTCGGCCTGGGCTGGGACTGTTCGTTTGACGTGGACCTGATCGCTGTTGTTCTGACCGATGGCAAACTGACCGGCACGCCGGACTTTGTCTATTACGGTAACCAGAGCCACGGTTCTGGCGGTGTCCAGCTGAGCGATGACGCCCAAGACGGCGGCGGCGATGACGGTGATGATGAATTCGCAATCATCGACGTGTCGAAGCTGCAACCGAACCAAAGCGTTGCCATCGTGGTCAACATTGCGAACGGCGCCAAAGAAGGCAAGAACTTCAGCCAGATCGGCAACCCGTATGTGCGGGTTTGTGACGGTTCGGATGAAAACTCGCCGGAACTGCGCAAGTTTACCCTGTCCAAGGGCGCAACCAAGACCGATGTTGCCATCGAATTCGGCCGCATTGAGTGCGTGAACGGCGACTGGTCCTTCAACGGTACCGGCGCTGCTCTGGGCACCAATGGTGAGGTGATTCCGATTGCCAACAAATATGGCGCCGGCTTCAACCCGAACGCCTAATTCTCGCGAACAGGGTGCAGGTTTTCCTGCACCCTTCCATTCACCCCTAACACCAAAGGAGGCTAACCATGTTCAGTGGTCTCGGCCGAAAACTAAAAGGGCTTGCCAACATTGGTGTGGGTAAGCTAGAGGAGCTGATTGGCCAAATCGGTGACTTGGATGAAAAAGACCGGCAAATGATAGAGCACGCTGTTGCTGTTGCTGCTGGTCTGACTGCTGGCGCAAATGGCCAGCTGAAGCCTGAAGAGGCTGAAAAGATCCAAGTGATTATCAGCTTGCATAAGCTGACAAAAGGCTTTGACGGCGCTCAATTTATGGCAACTGTCACTGAGGTTGTCAAAAATGTGGAAATGGTGAGCATGGATTTTGCGCTCAGCAACTATGCTGATGACGTGAATGTGCTGAAAAGCATCCCTGCTCTTGCCAATGTGTCTGGCCAACTGTGTGTTGAAATCGCCTCTGCGGATGGCGACTTTGATGCAGACGAAGCCGAAGTTGTGAAAACAATCTTCGAAAAAATTGGTTTGAACCCAAATGAGTTCCCCAAGCTTCGTGATGCGTTGGACCAAGCTGCGGCTTGGAACCAAAGCCCAGCAGCACCCACTCCTCCTCCGCAGCAAACCCGGCCAACACCGCCGGCAGCACCTGCACCTTCAACCCCTCCTGCAAGCACACCTGACGACGACGATCCGTGGTCGTAAGCTTGCGTAACTTCCCTCTAACCTGAAAAGGACTTCAACATGTTTGAACTTCAGGAAAAACAATCCTTCGACCTTACAGAAAAGGCCTCTGGCGCCACGCAGTTCTATGTCGGCGGCGGCTGGCAAGCCCCGAGCGGCAGCTGGGACTTGGACTTCAGTGCGATTGCGATCCATGACAATGGCTCGACATCCATGGCCTATTATGGCGGAAAGTCTATCCTGGGCGGCGCAATTTGCTGTGGTGATGACGAGCAGTCTGGTGGTGACGGCGTGGGCGACGATGAACATATCCTCATCGACACCAGCCGTATCCCTGCTGATGTGAACAAGGTGGCTCTGGTTGCCAACATTTACAGCGGCGGCACCTTTGGCGAAATCAAAAAGGCCTATATGCGGATCTGTAACGGATCCAGCGAAACGGCCCCGGAGCTTTTCCGCTTCCCGCTGGTGAACAACCTGTCGGGCAAGGCTGTGGAATTTGGCTTTTTGAAGCGCACCGACAGCGGTTGGGAATTTGAAGCCACTGGCGTTGAAATCCCCAATGGCAGCCGTCTGGACAACATTCGTCCGCGCTACGGTTCCGGTGGTGGTCGCCGGCGTTCTGCACCGTCCAGCTCTGCTGGTTCGACTGCAGCACCGCAGGCCTCTTCCGGCGGCAGCAGCGCTCTGCCCATCATTCTGGTGGTGGCAGCAGCCGTTGCGGCGGCAGCATTCTTCTTGCTGTAACAGCCCCTGCTGAAAAATCGACCCAATGAAAGAAACCCCTGCGTAAAGCAGGGGTTTTTTCGTGGTGTTTCCTGAGAATTAGAAATCCCAGTCTTCATCTTCTGTTTCAACAGCCTTACCAATGACATATGAAGAACCTGACCCTGAGAAGAAGTCATGGTTTTCATCTGCGTTTGGTGAAAGCGCTGAAAGAATCGTTGGATTTACCTGTGCTGTTTCTTCTGGGAAAACAGGGTCAAGGCCAAGGTTCATCATCGCTTTGTTGGCGTTGTAGTGAAGGAATGTCTTCACTTCATCAGTCAGGTCTAGGTCATCATACAGAGACTCAGTGTACTTGATCTCGTTGTCGTATAGCTCAAGCAATAGAGAGACTGCGTACTCTTTAATTTCCATTTGCTCCATCGGCGTCATTTTTTCAAATGCTTTTTGGAACTTGTAACCAATGTAGTAGCCGTGTACCGCTTCATCACGAATAATGAGGCGAATGAGGTCAGCTGTGTTTGTCAGCTTCGCACGGCTAGAGAGGTGCATTGGGAGGTAGAAACCTGAGTAGAACAGGAAGCTCTCCAGGAAGACACTTGCAACCTTCTTCTTCGCTGGGCTATCTGCTTCGTATTCATCCAAAATCAGCTGGGCTTTACGTTGAAGGAATGGGTTTTGCTCACTCCACTCAAATGCATCATCAATGACCTTTGTTGAGCAAAGTGTTGAGAAGATTGATGAGTAAGAGCGTGCGTGCACCGCTTCCATGAATGAAATGTTACTGAGAACAGCTTCTTCATGCGGTGTAATTGCATCTTCCATAAGCTTTGGCGCGCCAACAGTGTTTTGAATCGTGTCCAGTAGAGTTAGGCCTGTAAATACGCGTGTTACAAGCTCTTGCTCTTGCGCTGTCATGGCGTTCCAAGATGGAATATCGTTTGAGAGTGGAACTTTCTCCGGTAGCCAAAAGTTAACGGTTAGTCGGTTCCAAACCTCTAGGTCTTTATCGTCTTCCATGCGGTTCCAGTTAATCGCTTGAACGCGACTTACTGGGTTTTCAACAACTTTGAGTTCTGCTGTCATGGTTTTAATCCTTATTTTTTTAACCATTTTTAATCTGGTTTATTTTTCCTAAAACGTTCTCTATGAGATGAGATTTTGCTTTGGTGAAGCTGCGCCGAGTACTTCTCTCGTACTTCAGCAGCAAACCAAACAAAAGGTCACTCTTAGAGGGCGTTTACAAGCTGCAAGAGACACACCCTTTAACTTCTGTACCCTCTAGTGCCATTTGGCGCAGACGGATGTAGTAAATGGTTTTAATGCCTTTTTTCCATGCGTAGATTTGTGCTTTGTTAATGTCTCTTGTTGTTACTGTATCTGGGAAGAACAGTGTCAGAGACAGGCCTTGGTCTACGTGCTGAGTTGCTGCAGCGTAGGTATCAATGATTTTTTCAGGGCCAATTTCGTAAGCGTCCCTGTAGTACTCTTGGTTTTCATTATTCATGAATGCCGCTGGGTAGTACACGCGTCCGATTTTACCTTCCTTACGAATCTCAATCTTCGACACGATTGGGTGAATAGAAGATGTTGAGTTGTTAATGTAAGAAATAGAACCTGTTGGTGGTACAGCCTGTAGGTACGAGTTGTAAATCCCGTGCTTCATCACAGATTTCTTCAGCTTTTCCCAGTCTGCTTGTGTTGGGATATGAATGCCCGCTTTCTCAAACAGCTCTTTTACGCGTGGGGTTGCTGGTGTCCACTCTTTTTCAGTGTACTTATCAAAGTATTCACCTGTTGCGTACTTAGACTCTTCAAAGCCTTTGAAAGCCTTGCCACGCTCTTTTGCCAGGGCGTTAGATGCTTTAACGGCATGGTATGTCACTGTGTAGAAGTAGATGTTTGTAAAGTCTACACCTTCTTCGCTACCGTAGTGAATGTGCTCACGTGCAAGGTAACCGTGCAGGTTCATTTGGCCAAGGCCAATGGCGTGCATTTCATCGTTCCCTTTCGCAACAGATGGCACACAGTCAAGGTGGCTCATTTCTGATACAGCAGTCAGCGCACGAATAGATGTTTCAACTGTTTTGCCAAAGTCTGGTGAATCCATTGTTTTCGCAATATTCAGTGAACCTAGGTTACAAGAAATATCATTCCCCATTGTTTTGTAGTCTAGGTTTGTATCGTACTCACTTGGGCTGTTGACCTGTAGAATCTCAGAGCAAAGGTTACTCATGGATACACGGCCTTTAACCGGGTTGGCTTTGTTTACTGTATCTTCAAACATGATGTACGGGTAGCCAGACTCAAACTGGATTTCCGCAATTGTTTGGAACAGTTCACGTGCGTTAATTTTTGTTTTCTTAATGCGTGGGTTTTCCACCATTTCGTCGTACTTTTCAGTCACTGAAATTTCAGAGAATGGAACGCCGTAAATGCGCTCAACATCATATGGTGAGAACAGGTACATGTTCTTGTTCTCTTTTGCGAGTTTGAACGTAATATCTGGGATCACAACACCAAGAGAAAGAGTCTTAATACGGATCTTCTCATCTGCGTTTTCACGCTTGGTATCCAGGAACTTCATGATGTCTGGGTGGTGTGCGTTTAGGTAAACGGCACCGGCACCTTGTCTTGCGCCAAGCTGGTTGGCGTATGAAAATGAATCTTCAAGAAGCTTCATCACTGGAATCACACCAGAAGATTGGCCTTCAACTTTCTTAATGGGTGCGCCTGTCTCACGTAGGTTTGTCAGCATAAGAGCAACGCCTCCGCCACGCTTAGAGAGCTGTAGAGATGAGTTAATCCCGCGAGAGATCGATTCCATGTTGTCCTCTACACGAAGCAGGAAGCAAGACACAAGCTCACCACGTTGCTTTTTACCCGCGTTTAGGAATGTCGGCGTTGCTGGCTGGAAGCGCCCGCCAATGATTTCATCAACAAGCTGTGTTGCGAGCTTTTCATCACCACGTGCAAGGGTAAGAGCTGTCATCACAACACGATCTTCGTAACGCTCTAGGTAGCGTGAGCCGTCAAATGTTTTAAGTGTGTAAGACGTGTAGTATTTGTAAGCACCAAGAAACGCAGGGAAACGGAATTTTTTACCGTAAGCGTGGTCGTACAAGCCAGAAATAAAGTCAAACTCGTACTGGCCAAGAACTTCGCTCTCGTAGTAACCCTTCATTGTCAGGTGACCAAGCTTTTCTTCTAGGTTGTGGAAGAACACAGTATTTTGATTTACATGCTGCAAGAAGTACTGACGCGCGGCTTCTTTATCTTTATCAAACTGAATTTGGCCGTTTTCATCAACCAGGTTGAGCATTGCATTGAGGTCAAAATAACTCAGCTCAGATGTATCATCTGCGTTATGTACAAGCTCTAGGCCTGTGTCCTCGTTCTCTAAGATGCTTGTTTGAGCGTTTTTTGCTGCGTCCATAGTTTTCCTAGTCCTTCTTGTACTCGTCTTACGTCAGTTGGTGTGCCTCTGAGTTCAAAGCGGTAGAGCATCGGCACGTTGCACTTCCTTGAGATTACATCGCCTGCATAAGCGTAGTATTCTCCAAAATTAGTATTGCCGCTACCAATCACACCTTGGAGATGGGCACGGTTATTGGGGTCGTTGAGAAAGCGGATCACCTGTTTAGGCACTGCGCCGCTTCCATCGTCAGCTGCATATGTTGGGCAAATAAGGACAAAAGGCCGTGTCATCTCTAGATGTGGATCTTTTGGCGATGTAGGGATGCGAAAGGCATCCATCTCTAGCTTTTCAACAAAGTGATGCGTATTGCCTGAACTGGTTGAGAAGTAAACAACACATGGGGGCTGCATCATGGCCTTTGTCCTTATAGCATTAAAGTTATGCAACCATGCGGCTTGGCGTCAGCGTCGCAATTTTGTCTGGACGGAAACCAGACCAGTGGTCGTCCTCTGTTACCACAACAGGGGCTTGGCGGTAGCCAAGTTCAAGAACAGTGTTCATCGCTTCTTCATCTTGCATGATGTCGATCAGGCTGTACTCAATACCTTTGCGGTCGAGTTCTTTATAAGTTGCTACGCATTGCACGCACGCAGGTTTTGTATAAACGATAACAGACATGGCCTGACCCTTTTTATTATTTTTATTATTTGTGGGTACAGCACCATATATTGCACCCGAATTTTGTATATCATGCCTTGTCACAGGACAGCTTAAACAGCTCTTTAAAGTTGATTTCTCTTACAACTCAACAGCTTGAAGAGTGTGCTGGCGTTGTATTCACTTTTTGTCCCTCTGACACTATATATAGTATGCTCTCACACCATGCAGTGTCAATATATAGTTATTCGCTATTTTGGCTATACATCTGCTTTTTGTGTAAAAACAATGTTCTGAGAGGTGATTTTTTTGAAATTTTTATGAGCAGAGAAAATGCATACTATGCATACATGTTGAGAGAAAGAAAAAGAGCCTTTAAAACGATTGAAACCCCCTTGTTCCGAGGGGGTTTCAACATGGTGCCGGTTGCAAGATTTGAACTCGCGACCTACTGATTACAAATCAGTTGCTCTACCAACTGAGCTAAACCGGCGACGGAGGTGAATATGCACAAATTTTTGAGCTTTGGCAAGAGGCTTTTTTATACTTTTTGCATTTTTTTTGAAAAAAGTTAAAAACCATATATTTGATGGTTGACAACTCCCTCTGCGCGCGGCATTCTCTGCCCACTGGTATGGAGACGTGGCCGAGTGGCTGAAGGCGGCACCCTGCTAAGGTGTTATACGGTGTAAAGCCGTATCGTGGGTTCGAATCCCACCGTCTCCGCCAGTAAATTAATTTCCCCTGTTTAGGGGAATTTTTATTTTGAAGCAGGATAAATTTAATTAGGGATGAGAACCCGCGGGTTTGAAAGCGAAGCTCAGCAAATGAACGAAGTGAATGGCAAAGTGAAGCGCTGACGGGATGCCTTTAGGCATAGCCGCCCGAAGGGTGAAGGGCTTTAGCCCGAATCAACCCCACCGTCTCCGCCAGTAATTCTTGAACTCACCCCTCGGGGTGTTTTTTTATACCTAAAAAACAAACAACACCCCCAAATGGGAGTGTTGAATGATTTCGTTTAAAGGGCCTGCAAGCGCTCAATACACGTTTCTGCACGGGCAGCAACGCCAGAAAGGTCATGCGTGGTTTCAGGGTGATCCTGCATCACATGGTGTGAAGAACGCAGAACTCGGCCAGCAATACTGGCCCACAGTTTCACATCTTGTGCACTGCCTAAGCCAATATTGTGCTCAAGGTTGTGTTCTATACGCTGAATCGCTCCAACAAGAACATCCACCTTTTCAACCACAGAGTACGGTTCAGTTCGTTTTGTAAACGTACCTGCCTGATCTGCAGTAATATCTAAGAGGGTATTCAGATTTACGACGGGGGGATTGTTATCTTTTGTCATAGAGGCTTCCACATACATAAAAGGAAAGAAAGAGACGTTTGGTATATGTATAAACATTATTTTTTGAATTACAAGTATGCCCCCCAAAACCTTAGAAACACACCCTAAAACAGAGGTACACAACTTGTTCTGCTTGTATAAGTTCTTATAATATATATATGAAACTTAAAGCATACTGGACACTCTTAATGATGGCTGTGACCCTCACAGCTGGTGCCCATGTGCATGCACAAGAAACCGTTCAAGTCACAAGATCAGATGATAAACCACTCTCTCTAACGCTCTACGGCGCATGGCTACAAGAGAGGTGCGACCCAATTATGATTCTATCTCATGGTCTCAATGATGATGGCTCCTCTCTCTCTTTCATGGCCCTGTCTTTTGCAAAAAAAGGCTTTAATGTTGCTGTCATGAATCACCCAGAAAGCAACAAGGACACCGTAGTTGGTGCAAGTACTGAAGAATTTATAGCAGCAAGCCATGATACCTATAAATTTAAGGCTCGCATGCTCGACCTCTCTGCCGCATATAAATACGCCACACAAAATTGCCAACCTGAGATTCAAGTCATGGGAGGCTATGCCATGGGTGCAGCACTTACTGTGTTAGAAGCAGGTGCTAAATCGAAACTGCCCATCAAGGGGGAAGACCGTTTTACGGCCTATATTGCTCTCTCCCCTCAAGGCGTGGGAAAGGTGTTTTCTAGAGCGGCATGGACCAAAATTGTAAAGCCAATGCTCATGATGACTGGCACCAAAGACGACACGCTAGATGGCGAAACTTACATCTCCCGTCTGGACGCCTTTTATGGCCTTCCTGTTTCGGGAAACAAACGCGTGGGTATTATCAAAGATGCAACCCACCAAGACCTTGGCGGAAACGGCAAAAGAAAAGTCCAAACTCAAATGAATCACTTTGCTGCTGAGTTCCTCACCACGCTCTCAAAGGGGCAATGGCGTAGCTCCCGTATGAGAAGTATTGACTCTCGAGATAAGTAAACATTTTTCACACAGCATTTTTATATATCTTTTCAGAACCCTAACAGCCTGTCGGTTTTATTTTGGCGTGTTTGTTTTTAACATGCAGAATTAGAGAGTTACTACCATAAGTATACGTGCGCGAGCATGGCTTGAGATAATAATGAGAATAGGAACATCTATGATTAACGGCTTAAACGTTGAGAAAATTACAGAAACTGTCGAAGTTATTCAAGATAATGAATCTTTAAGAGATGTTCATGTTCAAGCTAAATCCATTTGGAAAAGTGGGGGCCTCTCTGAAACCTATGTAAGACGCGGCTCAGATGAACAAGCCATTAAAGTGTGCTCAGACATGCTGCCACTGCAAGGTGCACCAGACCTCTCGAGTAAATGTGGCGCAGCCTGCCCTACTGAGCTTGTTCTTGCGGCACTCTCTTCATGCCTGATGATTGGTATTACCTGCCACGCATCGCTCAGAGGTATTCATATTAAATCCCTCGAGATTGAAACAAAAGGCAAGTTTGATATTGGTGGCTTTCTTGGTATGGATGCCAAACGCAACGGCTATGAAAACCTTAAACTTATTTGCAATATTGATGCAGATGCCTCAGAGGCAGAGCTCAGTGAAATTTTTGAACATGTTAAAGCCACATCTCCCGTTCTTGATGTGATTGTCAACAAACTGGATAACGTCTCAACCAACCTGCATGCAAGCCAAAGGTAAGCACATATGGCACTTTTAAAGTTCAGAGCATGGGACGCAAAAACCCAAAGCTTTACTATGTTTGAAAATAAGCTTCCTGCTCATACAGCAAACATTATGCAAATGGTTGGCATGCAAGATGCCAGCAAACAAGATGTGTATGAAGGTGACATTTGCAAGGGCAACATTAATATTGCCTGCGTGAATAAAGAAATGGTTGGTGAAGTCGTTTATAACCAATCCAACGGCCGTTATGAGCTTAAAAACAGTGAAAGTGCTGTGTCTTTACATATTGTGACCAGCTTGAATGTGATTGGCAACATTCATCAAAATGCTGACCTACTTGAACCATTGGAGGCAAGCGCCTAATGGAAACAGCTGGGGACCTGCAAAAGATTTTAAAACAGCGCGACGCTGAGATTGAGCTATTTAGTGATGTGGTCAAAGCCATATCCAGTAATCTAGACCTTGATGAAGTCCTCATGATGGTTGCTCAAAAAGCCAAGGAGCTTGTGGGCGCAAAGCTCATGGTGGTTCCGCTTATTAATGAGGATAAAACCTCATACTCTTATGCTGCTGCCGCAGGTGAAGATGCTGAACATGTTATTGGCAGTTCTTTCTCTATGGATGTCGGCATGTGTGGCTGGGTACTGAGTAACGAAAAACCTCTCACGTTTTCACCAGAAGATACATGGGCAGATGACAGCAAAACTCAATGGGAAGAAAACGTAGATAGTGCCCTACTGGTTCCACTTATTGGTAAGAATGGCATTATTGGTGGCCTTTCTGGCATTGAAACAGAAAACGGCAACTCCTTTACAGAACATGACCTCAGCGCCCTCACCCTGTTTGCAAGCCTTGTAAGTGTCGCAATTGAGAATGCTCACCTGTTTGAAGAAATTAAAGAGAAGAACCGTATTTTAGAGCTTGAAAGTGAGCGTATTAAACTTTTGCACGATACAGCCACAGCAACCCTTATGGCGGAAGATTATAAAGAGCTGTTACAGCAATATATGAAGCAAATTACCGCCTATACAGGGTGGCCTGTTGCCAATGTTTATGCCTACAATGAGGAAGACCCGAGCGTTACTATTATTTCTAGCTGGCAAACAGGTACAGAGTATAATGATTTCTTAGCAGACCTTGCCGTAGAGCACATTGTAGACCCGCAATGCCCACCGCTCAGAGAAGCTCTGGTGGAAAACTTTTCTTACAACCCAGATATCCGTAAAGAAGTCGCCTTCTGGGATGATGATCATCTTAAATATACTGACCTAATGTCAGGCATTTGGTTCCCGATTCGCGTACAAGGGAAAACACGTGCCGTACTTGAATTTCTCTCTAATGAAGAGATGGATTTTAATGACGACCTTATCCAAACCATTCGTTACATTTGCGGGCAAGCCAGTATTGCCATTGAGCGAGAAGAAACACAAATCAGCCTATGGGAAGCCAAAGAAAAAGCGGAAGCAGCCAACTATGCTAAGAGCCGTTTCCTCGCCACTATGAGCCATGAAATTCGCACGCCACTTAACGGTACTGTTGGTATGTCAGAGCTCCTTCTTAATACCGAACTTTCAGAGAAACAAAAGCAGTATGCTGAAACCATTAAAAGCTCAGCTGATATGCTCCTCAACATTATTGGCGATATTTTAGATTTCTCTAAAATTGAAGCCGGTGAAGCCGAAATTTGCTGTACGCGTGGTAACCTGTATAAAGAAATTAAAGACGTTCTCACGGTTATTCAAAATGAAGCTGAAACCAATAATGTCGAGCTGATTTACCAGTATGACACCTCAATTCCACAAGGTATTTTGTTTGACCATACACGTATTAAACAACTGGTGCTCAACCTTGTTGGGAATGCCGTTAAATTTACTAATGATGGCTATGTGGCAGTGCGTGTTATCTACAAAGGTACAAAGGATAACTCTCAAGAAGCGATCCGTTTT